>JALFXH010000097.1 GCA_022786965.1 Clostridiales bacterium | reverse complement strand
GTGTCGGATTCCGATGCGCCTACCATGAAGAGCGGGACGGTGATCCTAAAGCCTACGGATGTGCTGCATATCCCCGGATTGGGTTTTGATGGCCTTGTGGGGTACAGCCCCATTGCGATGGCGAAGAACGCTATCGGCATGGCGATTGCCTGTGAGGAGTACGGGGCGAAATTCTTCGCCAATGGAGCAACTCCCGGCGGGATTTTGGAGCATCCCGGAACAGTGAAAGATCCGGCCAAGGTACGGGACAGCTGGAATGAAGCCTTCGGAGGGAGCCGGAATTCCAATAAAGTCGCTGTTCTGGAGGAAGGGATGAAGTATACGCCAATCTCCATCTCCCCGGAGCAGGCACAGTTTTTGGAAACAAGAAAATTTCAGATTGATGAGATCGCTCGAATTTTCAGGGTACCACCACACATGGTCGGGGATCTTGAAAAGTCGAGCTTTTCTAATATTGAGCAGCAGTCTTTGGAGTTCGTGAAATACACGTTGGAACCGTGGATTGTCCGTTGGGAACAGTCTATCAATCGTGTGCTTCTTACGGAATCGGAGAAGGCTGCTTATTTTGTCAAGTTTAACGTGGATGGTCTGCTCCGTGGAGATTACCAGAGCAGGATGAATGGCTATGCTACAGCCCGCCAGAACGGCTGGATGAGCGCCAATGACATCCGGGAACTTGAAAATCTTGACCGTATCCCGGCTGAGCAGGGTGGTGACCTGTACCTGATCAATGGAAATATGACGAAGCTGGAGGATGCGGGAATATTCGCTGCCGATGGCGGCGGGAAGGAGGAAGAATCCGATGAAGAAGTTCTGGAAGTGGAAGAACCGGACGGTTCTGAATCAGGAGACACAGGAGCCGATACAGGAGAGGACGCTGTTCCTAAACGGCACCATCGCAGAGGAAAGCTGGTTTGATGATGACGTCACGCCGCAGGTCTTTAAAGAAGAACTGTGTTCCGGCAGCGGAGATATCACAGTGTGGATCAACTCTCCGGGCGGAGACTGCGTGGCAGCAGCCCAGATTTATAACATGCTGATGGACTATCCCGGAAATGTCACGGTGAAAATAGACGGCATCGCCGCAAGCGCTGCTTCAGTTATTGCAATGGCTGGAACGAGAGTGCTGGTTTCTCCGGTATCCATGATGATGATCCACAATCCTGCCACGGTTGCCTTTGGGGATACCGCTGAGATGGAAAAAGCGATCAGTATGCTCTCGGAGGTGAAAGAGAGCATCATCAACGCCTATGAGATCAAAACTGGACTGTCCCGTGCCAAACTTTCCCATCTGATGGATGCGGAAACTTGGATGGACGCCCACAGCGCTGTGGAACTGGGCTTTGCGGATGATATTTTGAAGCGGTCATCCGAGGATGCCGAGGAGGAAGAGGACTTGGCTGTGGCGGGAGCGCCGATGATGTTCTCCCGTGCGGCTGTAACGAATTCCCTGATAGACAAGTTGGCGGCAAAATGCCGTATCCAGAAGCAGCCGGAAGAAACCGGGCGTTCAGTCGATTCCCTGATGGAGCGGCTGAACCTGATCAAACAACATTTGTAATGGAGGTAAACGATTATGACTATTTTAGAACTGCGTGAGAAGCGGAACAAAGCGTGGGAGGCTGCAAAAGCGTTTCTGGAATCCCACCGCACGGAGAAAGGGACACTGACTGCGGAAGACGATGCCACCTATACCCAGATGGAGCAGGAGATCAACGACCTTGGGAAAGAGATCGCCCGTCTGGAGCGTCAGGAGGCACTGGAAGCGGAACTGAACCGCCCGGTGAACCAGCCTCTGACGACTAAACCGGGCAGCGGCAGAGGAGAGGAACCAAAGACGGGACGTGCTTCCGATGAATACCGCAAAGCCATGTTGGATGCGTTCCGCTCCAATTTTAAGCGGGTGTCCAATGTCCTGCAGGAAGGCGTGGATGCGGATGGCGGGTATCTGGTGCCGGAAGAGTATGACCGCCGTCTGATCGATACCCTGTCGGAAGAGAATATCATGCGCCGTCTGGCCACGATCATCACCACTTCCGGGGAACACAAAATCAATATCGCCGCAACGAAACCCGCCGCCAGCTGGATTGAAGAGGGCGGCGCTCTTACGTTTGGGGATGCAACCTTCAGCCAGATCCTGCTGGATGCTCACAAACTTCATGTGGCGATCAAGGTAACGGAGGAGCTGCTCTATGATAACGCCTTTAATCTGGAAGGTTACATTCTGGATCAGTTCGGAAAGGCGCTGGGCAATGCGGAAGAGGACGCTTTCCTCAACGGGGACGGAACCGGAAAACCGCTGGGCCTCTTTGCAGCGACCGGTGGTGGTACGGTGGCCGGAACCTTAACTGCAGCGATTAAATCGGACGATATGC
>JALFXH010000092.1 GCA_022786965.1 Clostridiales bacterium | reverse complement strand
CCTCCTCATAGCCCACATAGCCGGGAGGCGCGCCGATCAGCCGGGAGACGCTCTGCTTTTCCGTGTACTCCGTCATGTCAAGCCTTAGCATGGCCTCCCGGGAGCCGAAGACCTCCTGAGCCAGTGCCCGGCACAGCTCGGTCTTTCCCACGCCGGTGGGGCCGGTGAACAGGAGGCTTGCAATGGGCCTGCCCGCGTCCCGGATGCCGGAGTAGCCCCGGCGCACCGCCTCGGCAACGGCGGATACCGCCTTTTCCTGCCCCACCACCTCCGCAGACAGCAGGCCCTCCAATTCCAGCAGCCGTTCCCGCTCCCCGGCGGTGAGCCGTCCCACGGGAATCCCCGTGCGCTGGGACACCACCCAGGCGATATCCGACCCGGTGACCCCCCTGCTTCGTGCCGTGGGTTTCTGCAAATGCTGCATTTTGTCCCGCAGCTCCGCCGCCCGCTCAAACTGCCGCTCCCGGACGGCTCCCTGCAATTCCTCCTCCAGCTCCTTTCTGGCCGCGCCGCCCCGGCCCGACTGCATCTCCTCCATCCGTGCCCGGGAGGCCCCCTCGTCCAGCAGGTCGATGGCCTTATCCGGCAGGTACAGGTCCGGCAGATACCGGGCAGACAGCCGTACCGCTTCCTTCAGCGCGTCATCGGAGATCCGAAGATGGTGGTGCCGCTCCAAACCGGGGCGCAGCGCCCGGAGAATCGAGAGGGTTGCCTCCTGGGTCGGTTCCTCCACCACCACAGGCCGGAACCGCCGTTCCAGCGCCGCGTCTTTTTCAATATACTTGCGGTATTCGTCCCGGGTTGTCGCCCCCAGCATCTGCAGCTCTCCCCGGCCCAGAGCGGGCTTGAAGATATTCGCCGCGTCGATGGCTCCCTCGGCGGCACCTGCTCCCACGATGGTGTGCATTTCATCCACAAAGAGGATCACGTCTCCGCTGCGGCGGATTTCCGAAAGCACATCCCGCAGCCGTTCCTCAAATTCCCCCCGGTATTTGGTGCCCGCCACCAACGACGCCATGTTCAGGCTCACCAGCCGCTTTTCCTTGAGCTGGGGCGGCACGTTGCCCATGGCCATCCGCTGGGCCAGCCCCTCGGCGATGGCGGTTTTGCCTACCCCCGGCTCTCCTACCAACGCCGGATTGTTCTTACATTTCCGGCATAGAATGCCCACCACCATATCGATTTCCTTCTCCCGCCCGATGACCGGCTCCATGCTCGCCGCCTTGGCCACCAGATCCTCGCTGAACTGCTCCAACAGTCTCAAAGAAACAGCCTCCTTTTTTCCTTTGGGCAGCGTCTGCCGCTCCCACTGCAAATAATCCACGGTATGTGTAAACAGCGTCTCCGGGCTGACGCCGCTGGCCCGGAGCAATTCCCCCGCCCCGCAGTTTCCCCGCCGGGCCATGGCCAGAACCAGATGCCTGGGCTGTATCTCCCGGCATTTTTGCTGCCTTGCCTCCCGAGCCGCGTCCCGCAAAAGCTGACGCGCTTCCTCCGTCAGCCCCTGGGGCAGGGGCAGATCCGGCGTGCCCGCTCCGTAGAGCAACTGAGCCAGGGCCTCCGTCAGTTCCGGCTCCACCCCCAGCTGCCGCAGCACCAGCCCCATGTCCCCGGCTTCCAGCGTCAGCGCCAGCAGCAGATGGACGGAACCCACATAGCTGTGGCCCAAATCCCTGGCCTTTCGGGCTGCCGTCTGAATCAGCGCCTCTGTGGATGTGTGGTAACGCATGGCAATCCCCTTTCCTTCCTGTTTCGGAAAAGCATCGCCAGCGCAGGAAAAAATTATTCCAAAAATTTTGCAAAAAGGAATTGCATTTTCGAAAATCCATGCTACAATGAGGATACGTTACTACATATGTAGGACAGAAATACTGAACGGAGGTAACATTCATGGCTTACGTTATTACTGACGCTTGTGTCTCCTGCGGCTCCTGCGCTGAGCAGTGCCCTGTTGAGGCCATTTCCGAGGGCGACGGCAAGTACGTCATCGACGCTGATGTCTGCGTTTCCTGCGGCTCCTGCGCCGAGCAGTGCCCCAACGAAGCGATCGAGGAAGGCTAATTATTCTTCATACGCTTGTAATTGGCCTGCGCAGCTTTGCGCAGGCCAGTTTTCTTTTCTGAAATGATGGAATTTTTACCCAATGGTTTTACTTTGGAGGTCCCCGCCGGGGCCTTTCCCTTAAGCACCGATTCCATGGTCCTCAGCCATTTTGTCCGGCTGACAAAAAATGCCCGGGTTCTGGATCTCGGCTCCGGCTGCGGCACTTTGGGACTGCTCCTGTGCGCTCAGAACGAAACCTGCGCCGTCACGGGGCTGGAAATCGATGAAAAAGCCCATCTGGCGGCGCTTTCCAATATTCAGCGCAACACTTTGGCTTCCCGTATGGAAAGTATATGCGCTGACCTTCGGTCGGTATCTGAGAGGTTTTCTCCCGGCAGCTTTGATGTGTGCGTTTCCAATCCGCCCTATTTTTCCGGCGGCCCAGCCAGCAAACATACCCCCCTTGCCCGGCGGGAGGATCTGTGCGGCCCCCGGGAGCTGATGGCCGCGGCTGCCCACGCAGTTAAATACGGCGGGGACTTTTTTCTGGTGCACCGCCCGGAACGGCTGGCGGAGCTGATTTCCGCCGGGTCGGAATTCGCGCTGGAATTAAAGCGGCTTCGGCTGGTGCGGCACCGGCAGGACGGCCCCGTCAGTCTGATTCTGCTCCAATTCCGAAAGGGCGCCAAGCCGGGGCTTCACTGGGAGGAACTCTCCCTGCGCTTTTCCGACGGCTCCCCCACCCCGGCTTACCGGGAAATCTACCATATTTAGGAGGCTCCTATGTCCGCAATGCTGTATCTTGTCCCCACCCCCATCGGCAATCTGGGGGACATCTCCGTCCGCTGCCGGGAAACTCTGGAAAACGCGGATTTTATCGCCGCCGAGGATACCCGGGTCACCCTGAAGCTTCTGAACCACCTGGGCATCAAAAAGAGCCTCGTCAGCTACTATGAGCACAATAAGGCCACCCAGGGCAGCAGGATCGTGGAGCGGATTCTTGCGGGGGAAACCTGCGCGCTGGTGTCCGACGCCGGCAGTCCTGCCATTTCCGACCCCGGTGAAGACTTAGTAAGGCAGTGCGCCGCCGCGGGGATCCCCGTCTGCGCCATTCCCGGCCCCTGCGCCGCCATCACCGCCCTGAGCATCTCCGGTCAGTCCACCGGGCGGTTCTGCTTTGAGGGTTTCCTGTCCACCGCGAAAAAAAGCCGCCGGGAGCATCTGGACGCCCTGAAAAAAGAGCAGCGCACCATGATCTTCTACGAAGCCCCCCACAAGCTGCTGACCACCCTCACCGACATGGCGGAGGTCTTCGGCGAAGACCGGCCCATCAGCCTGTGCCGGGAGCTGACCAAGCTCCACGAGGAGGTTGTCCGCACCACCCTTGGCGAAGCAGTGGCCCGTTACACCGAAATGCCCCCAAAGGGAGAGTTTGTCCTGATCGTCGCCGGCGCGGCCGAAGAAAAGCAGGAACTCCCTTCCGAAACCGACGCAGCCGCCCGGGTGGCCCAGCTCATGGCCCAGGGCATCAGCCGGAAGGACGCGGTGAAGCAGACCGCGAAAGAACTGGGCCTGTCCAAAAACGCGGTATATGATATTGCCCTCAAAGATTCCGAAGAGACGAATAGTTGAAATTCGACAAATTTTTATTGTCTTTGACAAAGGCATTGCGGTATTCTAACTGTGACAGTACACCCCCAAAGCAATGCGACCATACTGTCAAACGCCGCACCGGTTCTCCCCCGGTGCGGCGCTTATCGTTAAACCACCGGAATCAGCAGCAGCTGTCCCGGTGCCGGCTCATTTTGCAGTCCGTTGGCCTCCCGGATGGCGGCGGTGGTAGAATGGGCCGCCTTGGCGATCTGCCATAGGCTCTCGCCGCCCACCCGGCGCAGAATCAGGCAGGGACGGCTCGGGTCAGGCCTGCGTTCCTCCCCAAGCGTCAGGCCCGTGACCACGGGAATCTGCTGCTTCGCGGCGGCGGTCAATTCCAGCGGCAGTTCCGCCTTCACGCTGCCCGCGGATGCCTGAACCGCTACCGGAGTAGGAACCGCCGTCAAAATTGTGTTTTCGTCCGCGTTCAAATTCATGGAACCGTCCCAGCGAACCGTGGCCGCCCCCAAAGAACCGTCCTCGCCGTAGGAAAGGCTCTGGAAGACCCCGGGCAATTCCAGCGCAACCCCGCTGTCCCGGTACTTTTGCTTGGGAAAGTCCGGCAAAAACCGCAAATCTGCCGCCGTATTCACCTGCAGATTCCCCTGGGCATAGGCGGTTTCCCGGCGGTTTTCCAGAATCGCGGGCAGCTCCAGGGTCTGGGTCTGGATGGTCAGGTCCCGGTTGGGGCTGTAGGCATCCTCCACCACGCTCAGCTGCTCCCGGTCGGTGACGCAATACTGGCTTGTCACGCCGCATTTGAAGCGAAGGTGGCCCCCGTCGTCCAGTTCCAGCTCCATGCTGGTGGGACACAGGGCAAAGTCCGCCTGGGCCTCCGGCCCGTATTCCCCGGAAAGCTCCGCGTACTGGGAAAAGGGCAGATCAAAGTCCCAGCTGTGCAGCTGAGCGTCCTCGCCCCGGTAGAGGGTGTGCAGGTTGGCATTTCCCCGGAAAACCACCTTTTCCGACAGCACCTTCCGGTCGCTGACCTTCGGCTCCACGCAGTAATAGATGATCTGCTCCGGGCGGGGCGCAGAATCCGGCATAGCCAGCTCCTCGTCCAGGACAAAGGATTTCTCCCCAGCCTCTTTCATCAGCCGTACCGGGTAGGTTCTGCGCAGCAGCTCCACCCCATCGGGGGTTTCTTCCAGCTCAGGCACGGGGATATGGGTGGGAACAAAGGCCTCCGCGGAGACAGCCATCCCTGCCCGAACCAGAATTTTTCGCGGGGAGACGCTGCGGGCGTCCACAACTCTCGGCAGCAGCCGCAGGCGAATCTGTCCCTCGGGCAGCTCCTCCGGAATATCCCAGCGCAGCTGGAAGGGAATCCAGCCCTCCACACACCGCTCGGGGCTGCCGTCCTCCGGGGCATAGAGCACCCATACCATCATACCGCCGGTATAATTCAGGGTATCCGTGCCCCATTCCTTACCCCGCAGAATGGGCTGCCCCCAGGCGGATACGATTCTGCCCACATCCGGCATACCCTCTGTCAGTTTAATCTCCTGGGTCTGCTCGCTGTTCTGAATCTCCCGCAGCGCAGGGCTCAGGCAGGAAATCTCCCGATTCTGAAAATTCACGTCCACTGTCGGATCACTCCTTATCCCATTGTGTGTGGTACATTGTATTCGGGAAGGGACAAGAATATGACTGTGTCCAGTTGACAGTTGACAATTGACAGTTGACAGTTTTTGGGATACTCTCTATCTTCTGCGCATGACACAGCAGCCCAGAATCAACAGGCAGATTCCGCCGCAGCAGCACAGGAACCAGCTCTCCAAACAGTGTCCGATGATCAACCCCAGCCCGAAGGCAAGCAAGCAACACCCATGCAGGTGATTTTTCCGGCACATAAAAAACACACCCCCTGCAATTCTATGCAAGGAGTGTGTCCATATTTCGTTATGTTCTTATCGGCTTAACTCAGCTAAAGAAGAATATAGCTGAGTAGTCTGTCATCCTGAGCGGAGCGCGGAGCGCGTAGTCGAAGGATCTAGGCACCGATTTGACCGGATTCAGGAACGTAAGTGCGTAGATCCTTCGACTCGCTTACGCTCGCTCAGGATGACACGGTTTCTTAATTGACTAAAGGACAATTTACCTCATTACTGAGCAGTTCCGGTCGAGGGGCCCAAAGGATGTACGACGACTGCCCAGTGTTCGCAACGCATTGTCAGCGGCGACTCGCCGCTAAAGAACAATGTAACTGAGGAATACCGACAAACACATTCGTTAGCCGCCCAGATAGGCCTTCTTCACCGCGTCAGAGCTGGCCAGCTCCGCGCCGGTGCCGCTTAAGGTGATCTTGCCGGTTTCCAGAACATAGGCCCGGTCCGCGATTTGCAGGGCCTTGCGGGCGTTCTGCTCCACCAGCAGGATGGTGGTGCCTGCCTTGTGCAGCTCCTTGATGATCTCGAAAATCTGATCCACCAGAATGGGGGCAAGGCCCATGGAAGGCTCGTCCAGCATCATGAGCTTGGGGTGACTCATGAGAGCCCGGGACATGGCCAGCATCTGCTGCTCGCCGCCGGACAGGGTACCCGCAATCTGCTTGCGGCGCTCCTTCAGCCGGGGGAAGTAGTTGAACACCATTTCCAGATCCGCCTGGGATACTTCCTTATTAACGTAGGCGCCCATCTCCAGGTTCTCCTGCACGGTCATTTGCAGGAAAATCCGCCGTCCCTCGGGGACGTGGGCAAGGCCCGTGCGCAGGAGCTTGTAGGCATCGGTATGGCCGATGTCCTGACCGCAGAAGGTGATGGAGCCGCTGCGGGGGTGCATGAGACCGGAAACCGTCTTCAGAATGGTGGACTTGCCCGCGCCGTTGGCGCCGATCAGGGCCACAATCTCGCCCTCGCCCACCTCAAAGGTCACACCCTTGATGGCATGGATGGCGCCGTAATAGACGTGCATATCTTCAATTTTCAGCATCGGCGCTGTCCTCCTTACCCAGGTAAGCTTCGATAACCGCGGGGTTGGCCCGGATTTCCTCCGGCGTGCCCTTGGCAATCAGCCGTCCGTAGTTCACCACCGCGATGGCCTCGCAGACGTTCATCACCAGATTCATGTCATGCTCGATGAGGAAAATGGCGATGTGGAAGGTGTCGCGAATCCGGCGGATCTGGTGCATCAGCTCGGTGGTCTCGCTGGGGTTCATGCCAGCGGCAGGCTCGTCCAGCAGAATGATAGAGGGGTTGGTGGCCAGAGCGCGGACGATCTCCAGCCGGCGCTGTACACCGTAAGGCAGGCTTCCTGCCTTCACGTCGGCAACGTCCGCAAGGCCCATAAAGTCCAGCAGCTCCATGGCCTTCTCGTTGGCTTTCTTCTCCGCCTTGTAGTAGGAGGGCAGGTGCAGGAGGCTACTCAGGAAGGAGCACTTGATGGCGTGGTGCATACCCACCTTCACATTATCCAGGGCAGTCATATCGGTGAACAGCCGGATATTCTGGAAGGTACGGGCGATGCCCAGGCGGTTGACCTTGTGGGTGGGCATGCCCTTGATGTCGATGCC
>JALFXH010000089.1 GCA_022786965.1 Clostridiales bacterium | reverse complement strand
GCATCCTGGGCCTGCTTCTTGGTGCCGACGAACCGGATGTTGCCGCCATTTGCGGAAGTCTCACGAACGAAGTTGTAAGCCTCCTCCAGCTTCTTAACGGTCTTCTGCAGGTCGATGATGTAGATACCGTTACGCTCGGTGTAGATGTAGGGGGCCATTTTGGGGTTCCAGCGGCGGGTCTGATGACCAAAGTGCACGCCGGCCTCCAGCAGTTGCTTCATAGATACGACAGCCATTTTGATATTCTCCTTTTGTTTTTTCCTCCACCCCGATCATCCCGCGCGCCCGCTTCTTTTCGAAGCACTGGGGCCCGCGATCCCCGGGTGTGTGGCGTTTGATGTCACAGGCCAAAGCCCATGCCGAACTATTATAAGAGATAGCGGCGGAATTTGCAAGTATTATTTCCAAAAAAATCATAAAATTTTCAGCTCAGAGCAGCTTCTTTCTCGGCACCCGGCAATCGTTTGGCTTGGTGTCCACCAGCACGATGTCCGGGCCGATTTTTTTGATGCAGCTCCAGGGAATGATGTAGTCCTCATGGCGTCCGGCGACCCCTAAAATCCGGCAAGGCCCGGGCACCACGATGGCGCAGATGTTCCCCTCGGGAATCTCAATCTGAATGTCGGATACGAACCCCAGTCGCTGGCCGTTGCTCAGGCAGATGACCTCCTTGCACTGCAGGTCGGTAAAACAGATGGACAAACCCCCGCCCCCTTTCGCAATACCCTATGCGTTCGGGGCAGGGGATATGCATAGAAGTGTGGAGTGAGGAGTGTGGAGTAATTGTATCGCCTTCGGCGATTTATCCGAATCATCCGCGGAGCGGATACCATCACTCCACACTCCAAACTCCACACTTTATGAGACGGTGACGGATTTCCGCATGGCGCCGATGGCTCCCTTTTCCAGCCGGGAAACCTGGGCCTGAGAGATGCCCAGCGTGCTGGCCACCTCCATCTGGGTCTTGCCGTCGTAAAACCGTAGGGACAGAATCTGTTTTTCCCGGTCATTCAGGGATTGAAAGGCGTTTTGCAGGGTAATGTGATCCATCCAGCCGTCCTCGGTGTTTTTGGTGTCCCGAACCTGATCCATGACGGTTAGGGGGTCCCCGCCGTCGGCGTAGACGGGATCGAACAGGCTTACCGGTGCGCACACCGCGTCCAGCGCCTGACTGACCTCCTCCTGGGGAAGCCCCAGCTCCCGGGCAATCTCCTCCAGCGTCGGTTCCCGGTCCATTTTTGCGGTCATGGCGTCTTTACATTGCAAAACCCGGTAGGCCACGTCCCGGATGGATCGGGAAACACGAATCGGGCTGTTATCGCGCAGATAGCGGCGAACTTCTCCCGCGATCATGGGAACCCCATATGTGGAAAATTTTACCTCTTTATCCGGATCGAAGTTGCTGATGGCTTTGATCAGGCCGATGCAGCCCACCTGAAACAGGTCGTCCGGGTTTTCGCCCCGCTTGTCGAAACGCTGGATCACCGACAGAACCAGTCGCAGATTGCCCTCGATGAGCTTCTGCCGTGCGTCCGTGTCCCCCTGCCTGGCCCGGCGGAGCAGAACGTCCATTTCCACAGGGGATAAAACCATGAGTTTGGACGTGTTTACGCCGCAGATCTCCACTTTTCCCTGCATGACAGACCTCCAAGTATAGCCGCGTGGATGAATTTTCCCGCGGCGTCTGCCCTCAGTATACCCGGTTGCCGGGAAATGATACGGCGGCAGATTTGGGGTTTTCCACAAATTTTCAGCGGGCACGGCCAAATGGTAACAAAATATGACATCTAATTTTTACGATTTGTAAATTTTCTTAAGATTTTTGGAAGAAAAACCGGGCATCTCCGCCGGTGACGTAACCCGGTTTTTTGCAAACCTGAGACGCGGATATGCAAATTCCTATGCAGGCTTTCCACAGGCAGCGGTGGAAAACCAAAATGGCAGGATACCTGTTGATAACTAGGAGTTTTCCACATTCTCCACAGGTTTCTCCACAAGAGTTATCCACAGGGAAGGTGGATTGTGGATATTCATTTTTCGTTCACATAACGCGCCGCCGGGCTTTCCGGGAAAATCCTACTTTTTTGCCTGTGGTGGATTTTCACCAAGGAGAAATCTTTGTGCAAAAATTCGGGTCTTGACAGCCGTTCTGACAGCGGAAAAAATCGCCCGGTGGGAACAATGGGAAAAAAATTCAAAAAGGGGGTTGATTTTGTCTTGCGAAGACGCTATAATGTGTGTCTGTATGGAAAGCTAACACAAGGAGGTGAAATCCATGCCCAACATCAAGTCCTCCAAGAAGGATGTCATTTCTTCCAAGATCGCTTATGAGAAGAACAAGGCCAACAAGTCTGAGCTGAAGACCACTCTGAAGAAGTTTGACGCCGCTGTGGTGTCCGGCGACAAGACTGCCGCCGAGGCCGCCTACAAGCTGGCTGTCAAGGCTGTGGATCAGGCTGTTGTCAAGGGTCTGCTGCACAAGAACAACGCTGCCCGCAAGAAGAGCAGCATGACGCTGCAGCTGAACAAGCTGGCCTGATTTCTCTGAAAATATCTCCCTCCTGAGTTCCGGAGGGAGTTTTTTCATGTCCGAGCCTGTCGAAACCACAGGGAAGAATTTCGTTGCTTTCCAGCTGAAACGGGAGTATAATGGAGTTGACAGTTGACAGTTGACAGTTGACAGTTGTGGTTGATGGTTCACGGCGGCTTCCGAAAACCAGGCGGCTGACAGATAGACAGACATTTTCATATGCGCAAAGCTGTAAACGGTATTGTAACTGTCAACTGTCAACTGTTCACTGTCAACTGAAAATAAGGTGGTGATTGCCATGGCGCGGCTTAAGGACCCTGTGACCATCCTGAAAGGGGTGGGGGAAGCCCGGGCAAAGCAGCTTGCCAATCTGAATATTTTCACCTTGGGCGACCTGATCTGCCATTTTCCCCGGGGCTACGAGGATCGGACCCGGCTGGTGCCCATTGCCCAGCTGGAGCCGGACGTGCCCGCCTGCTTCAAGGCCATGGTGATGAACACTCCCCGAACCGCCCACATCCGCAAGGGGCTGGACATGACCAAGGTCCAGCTGGCGGATACCACAGGGCGGCTGAATGTGACCTTCTTCAACAGCCGGTTCGCGGCGGAACAGCTGCAATACGGCAGGGAATACATCTTTTACGGCGCGGTCAGCGGGGATTTTGTGGGCTACAATATGACGAACCCCATCTTTGAATCGCCGGAGGCCCCGGGCGTTACCACCCGGAGAATTCTGCCCGTCTATCCGCTGACGGCGGGGCTGAGCAACGCCGTGCTGCTGAAGCTCATTGCCCAGGCTTTGGCGGTGTGTGACCCGCCGGCGGAAATCCTGCCGGAGCCGGTGCGGCGGGAATACGGCATCCTGCCCGCAAAGGACGCCTACTTCGCCATTCACCAGCCAAAGGATATGGCTCAGGCGGAGCAGGCCAAAAAACGGCTGATTTTTGAGGAATTCTTCGTCTTTTCCGCGGGCCTGTCCCTGATGCGGGCGGCCCGGGCGGAAAAAAAGGCGGTTCCTTACACCAATTGTAATATGAAGCCCTTTTACGGCGTCCTGCCCTTTACTCTGACGGGGGCCCAGCAGCGGGCCATTGGGGAGATTCTCTCGGATTTTCAGAAGGGCGCGCCCATGAACCGGCTGGTACAGGGCGACGTGGGCAGCGGCAAGACCATGGTGGCCGCGGCGGCGGCTTTCTGCGCGGCGAATAACGGGAAACAGACCGCGCTGATGGCCCCCACGGAAATTCTAGCCGAGCAGCACTGCGCCTCTCTGAAAAAACTCTTTGAGCCGCTGAATATTTCCGTGGATTTGCTGACAGGCTCCATGTCGGTGAAACAGAAAAAGGAAGTCCGGGAGCGGCTGGCTTCCGGAGAGATTACGGTCATTGTGGGCACCCATGCCCTGCTGACGGACGCCACCCGGTTTCTGGATCTGGGGCTGGTGATTGCCGACGAGCAGCACCGCTTCGGCGTGGCTCAGCGGTCAAAATTGTCCGTGAAAGGGGAGGACCCCCACCTGCTGGTCATGTCCGCAACCCCCATCCCCAGAACTCTAGCGCTGTTAATGTACGGAGACCTGGACGTGTCAATCTTAGACGAGCTGCCTCCCGGGCGGGAAGCGGTGGACACGTTTCTGGTGGGGGAAAGCTACCGTCCCCGGATCAATGCCTTTATCCGCAAGCAGGTTTCCGAGGGCCACCAGTGCTTCGTGGTCTGCCCGGCGGTGGAGGAAAATCAGGAGCTGGGAGTTAAAGCTGCCTCCGCCTGGGCGGAAACCTTGCAGCAGACCGTGTTTCCCGACCTGCGCATCGCACTGCTTCACGGACAGATGAAGGGCGCGGAGAAGGAAGCGGCCATGGCTGCCTTTGCCCGGGGGGAGGCGGACGTGATGGTGGCCACCACGGTGATTGAAGTGGGCGTGGATGTGCCCAACGCAACCCTGATGGTCATTGAGGACGCGGACCGGTTCGGTCTGAGCCAGCTGCACCAGCTCCGGGGCCGGGTGGGCCGGGGTCAGGCGAAGAGCTACTGCATTCTCACCACCCGCAACCGGAATCCGGAGACGTTGCAGCGCTTAAAAGCCCTGTGCAAAACCACCGATGGCTTCCGCATCGCGGAGGAGGACCTGAAGCTTCGGGGCCCCGGTGATTTCTTTGGCTCCCGGCAGTCGGGTCTGCCCGCCTTCCGCGTGGCGGATTTAAGCTGTGACCTGGTGACGCTGAAGCAGGCCCAGTCCGCTTCCGCCCGGTGGATTGAGGATCACGGCACCGAGGACACCCCGGAAAGCAATGCCCTGCGGGAGCGGATTGGAGACCTGTTTGCCCGTTCCGAAGGGACGATGAATTAAGCTTTTTCCTGAAAGAAAGGATGAAACCCATGAAAAAAAGATGGATGATCAATCTGGTGCTGGTAAGCCTGCTGCTGACGCTGCTGGCACCTGCCGCCTCTGCCGTTGCCGCCAGCGGAACCTGCGGCGAGGGCCTGACCTGGAAGCTGGAAAACTATACCCTCACCGTCACCGGCAGCGGCGAGATGGAGGACGGCTGCCCCTGGGCGGATTATAAGACCAAGATCGACCATGTGGTGCTGGAGGGCGGCGTGACCAAGGTCGGCAAAGAGAATTTTTCCGGCTGTGACCGGCTGGAGACCGTGGACTTTGGCGATTCCCTGGTAGAGATCGGCGACAAAGCCTTCTTCGGCTGCGAGGATATCGAGTATATCCATCTGCCCGCCACCTTCCGGATTTTCGGTGCCCAGAGCTTTCAGAAATGCGACAGCCTGAAATATGTGTACTGCGATGGCGGTATGCCCAAGTTCAAGGACAGCTGCCTGTGGACGGGCAATTATATTTCGGTGTTTTTCCCCACCAACAACCCCTGGCCCTATGAGTATACCTCCCAGCTGATCAGCGCCTACGGCGGCAATCTGGGTATCATGATGGGCAATTTTGACCCCGACAACCTGCCGGTGAAGGACACCAAAACAACGGCAGCGGAGGATTCCACAGAGGAAACCGAGGAAGAAACGGAAGCGTCAGAGGCGGCTGTGGCGGCGCTGGCGGAGACGGAAGCGGCTACGGAAGCCACGGTGCCGCCCACCACCGTACCGGAGACCACGGAAGCGGCTACAGTTCCCACCACGGAGGAGACCACGGAAGCCACCACTGAGGAAACCACCGAAGAGACCTCGGAAGAAACCACGGAGGAGACCACCGAGGAGACCACAGAGGAAACCGAGCCGGTGGACCCGGTGAGAAAGGTCGGCGGTGACGGCTGGATCGGCATGGTGATTGTAGCGGGCGTGCTGACCATGCTGCTGGCGGGGGCTATGATCTTCCGGAGTATCAGCCGCCGGGGACGGTACTGATAAAATGCCTTCCCCTTTGGGGAAGGTGGCAGCCCGAAGGGCTGTCGGAAGAGGTAATACCAGTACGAATTTGCCGGAGTGCATTTCTTTTCGGAGGATCTCTGCCCTCTTCAGTCAAAAATCAAAGATTTTTGTCAGCTTCCCCAAAGGGAAACCTGCTTAAAACAATTTTAACAACTTCCGGGAAAATCACCCATTTTGTGATTCTCCCGGGAGTTTTTTTGTTTGGAACGGAAAAAATAAAAAAGTAGTTGTATCTTGCGTCAAAATGATGTAAAATAAGGGGACTAATAAAATGCAAAACTACGCGAAAACTCGCTTTTGGAGGTAATTCATTATGGAAAAACCGATTGTACTGGTCATTATGGACGGCGTTGGCAAGGGTGACGGCGGCAGCGGCGACGCGGTCAAGGTCGCGAAGACCCCCACTCTGGATATGCTGCTGGAAACCTGCCCCCATACTTACCTGAAAGCCCACGGCACCGCCGTCGGTCTGCCCAGCGACGAGGACATGGGCAACTCCGAGGTGGGCCACAATGCCCTGGGCTGCGGTCAGGTCTACTCTCAGGGCGCCAAGCTGGTGGGCGAGTCCATTGAGAATGGCGCGCTGTACGCATCCGAAACCTGGAAGGACCTGGTTGCCAATGCCCTGACCGGCAAGGCTATGCACTTCCTGGGTCTGCTGTCTGACGGCAATGTCCATTCCAATATTCACCACCTGATCGCCCTGCTGCGGCAGGCCAAGGCCGAGGGCGTGAAGAAGGCCTACTGCCACATCCTGCTGGACGGCCGTGACGTGCCCGCCACCTCCGCGCTGGAGTATGTGGAGATGCTGGAAAAGGTGCTCACCGAGTTGAGCGCCGATGGCTGCGACTACGCTATCGCCTCCGGCGGCGGCCGTATGCAGATCACCATGGACCGCTACGAAGCCAACTGGGCCATGGTGGAGAAGGGCTGGCGCACCCATGTGCAGGGTCAGGGCCGTATGTTCGCTTCCGCGAAAGAAGCCATCGAAACCTACCGTGCCGAGACCGGCTGCATTGATCAGGACCTGCCCGCATTTGTCATTGCCCGGAACGGTGAGCCCGTTGCGAAGATTGCCAATGGCGACAGCGTGATTCTGTTTAACTTCCGGGGCGACCGGGCCCAGGAAATCTCTCTGGCCTTTGACCGCAAGGACTTCGATAAGTTCGACCGGGGCGATTACACCGGCGTGAAGTTTGCCGGTATGCTGCAGTACGACGGAGACCTGAACATCCCCGAGCACTATCTGGTGCAGCCCCCCGTCATCACCAACACCCTGACCGAGGTGCTGTGCAAGGCCGGCATCCATGAGTATGCCCTGTCCGAGACCCAGAAGTACGGCCACGTCACCTACTTCTGGAACGGCAACCGCTCCGGCAAGGTGGACGAAAATCTGGAAGTCTACGAGGAAGTGCCCTCCGACGTGATCCCCTTCGAGCAGGCTCCCGCTATGAAGTCCAAGGAGATTACCGAGAAGATGGTGGCCAATATGGCTTCGAAGAAGTTTCAGTTCCTGCGCTGCAACTACCCCAACGGCGACATGGTGGGCCACACCGGCGTCATGGAAGCGGTTGTGTATGCCATGGAGTGCGTGGACAATGGCCTGAAGGCCATTCTGGAGGCCGCTGACAAGTACGGCTACACCGTGCTGATCACCGCCGACCACGGAAACGCCGATCAGATGACCGAGACCAAGAAGGGCAAGACCTCTGTCCGCACTGCCCACTCTCTGAATCCCGTTCCCTTCATCATCTACGACAAGGATCACCAGTGGGTCATCAAGGAGGGTAACTACGGCCTGGCCAACGTGGCTCCCACCGTCGTGAAGATGATGGGTCTGGAAGCACCCGCCTGCTGGGAAGCAAGCATGATCTAAAATTGTAGAAGGTACGGGACATTGTATGTCCCGTATCGACTGTCTTATCTTTCATCTAAAACTGGAGGTTGTAATATGGTACGTCACGAAAATGAAAACGGCAGCGTCAATGTGAGCACCAATGTATACACCGATATCGTGGGAACCGCCGCCGCCAACTGCTTCGGCGTCAAGGGCATGGCTGCCCGCAGCCTGTCCGACGGCGTGTATCACCTGCTGCGCAAGGAGTCCGTGGGTAAGGGCGTCAAGGTCCAGTTCAACGAGGACGGCTCCATTTCCATCGACCTGCATATCGTGGTGGACAACGTCAACATGAACGCCGTAGGCGAGTCCATCATCGAGGAAGTGCGCCATCAGGTCACCGAGTGCACCGGAACCCAGGTGCGGGAAGTGAACGTCTATGTCGATTCCATGATGATCGGCTGAAGTATCGGAGGTATAGAACATTGAAACAAACTGTAGGTGGCGCTGATCTTCGCAGAATGATTATCAGCGCGGCAGCTGCTATTGATAATAACAAGCAGGCTCTCAATGAGCTGAATGTCTTCCCGGTGCCCGACGGCGATACCGGCACCAATATGTCCATGACCATCAACGCCGCGGCTTCCGACCTGCGCAAGGCGGAGGACCCCGATCTGGGCAGCGCCGCGAAAATTGCCGCTTCCGCCATGCTGCGGGGCGCCCGTGGTAACTCCGGCGTCATTCTGTCCCTGCTGTTCCGGGGCATTTCCAGGAAGCTGAAGGGCCTTGACCATTGCGACGGCGTGCTGTGGGCAGATGCTCTGCAGGAGGGTGTGGACGCCGCCTATAAGGCCGTCATGAAGCCCGCCGAGGGCACCATCCTCACCGTTGCCCGTCTGGCTGCCGCCAAGGCCCAGGACGCGGCCAAGGAGAATAACTTCATCGAGTTCGTTCAGGCCGCTGCCATTGAGGAAGCGAAGGTGGCGCTGGCCAACACCGTGAACCAGAACCCTGTCCTCAAGAAGGCCGGCGTTGTGGATGCCGGCGGCAAGGGCTGGCTCATCGCGCTGGAAGCCATGCTGTCCTCAATTCAGGGTGAGGATGTGGTGGCTCAGTCCGCCGGTGACGGTGCCGCCGTGAAGGAAGCCGCGGACTTCTCCGACTTTAACACCGAGGACATCACCTTTACCTACTGCACCGAGTTCATCATTGACCGGGAGAACGACAAGGACCCCGAGGCTCTGCGGGCATATCTCAGCACGCTGGGCGACAGCCTGGTGCTGGTGGACGACGACGAGATCATCAAGGTGCATGTGCATACCAATGATCCCGGCAAGGCCCTCAGCGAGGCCGTAACCTACGGCTCCTTCGTCACCGTGAAGATTGAGAATATGCGCCTGCAGCACACCGAGAAGGTCATGACCGAGAGCGAGAAGGAGCCGAAAATCGCGGAACCGGAGAAGGCTCTGGGCGTGGTTTCCGTCTGCGCTGGCGCGGGACTGGCGGATGTGTTCCTGAATCTGGGCGTTGACCAGATCATCTCCGGCGGCCAGACCATGAACCCCAGCACCCAGGACATTCTGGAGGCTGTCAACAAGGTTCCCGCCGAGACGGTCTTCGTCCTGCCCAACAACAAGAACATCATCATGGCC
>JALFXH010000021.1 GCA_022786965.1 Clostridiales bacterium | reverse complement strand
GCCGGTCTTCGAGCGTAAGATCCACCAGTTCCTGAACTGCGTTGAGGGTCTGATGCACACCGGCCAGCGCGACATGATCCGTGTCCGTATCAACAAGGCCGACTTTGAGGCCGGCTTCCGCTTCCGCCACATCGGCGAAGTCCTGTACGCGAAGATCAAATCCGAATTCGACACCGTTGTTGACAAGTGCCAAGTCAAGATCGTCGTCGGCGACGAGCCGAACGCCGCGCTGCGCAAGCACGCGAACGAGGTCTTTGATAAGCGCGACGAGCGTCTGAAGAGCATGACCGACGAATCTGTGCCGGTGTTCTACTCCTGCATCATGTGCCAGGCGTTCTCCCCGAGCCACGTGTGCATCGTCACCCCGGAACGTCTGGGTCTGTGCGGCGCCGTGTCCTGGCTGGACGCGAAGGCCACCAACGAGCTCGACCCGCAGGGTCCCTGCCAGGTCGTCACCAAGGAGCGCTGCATCGACGAGCGCACCGGCCGCTACGAAGACGTCGACGAGGCTGTCGCGCAGTACTCGCACGGCGCGCTGGAGCACGTCACGCTGTACTCCCTGCTCGAGGATCCGATGACCTCCTGCGGCTGCTTCGAGTGCATCTGCGGCATCGAGCCGTGCTCGATGGGCGTCGTCATCACCTGCCGTGAATACGCCGGCATTACCCCGCTTGGCATGACCTTCTCCGAGATGGCCTCCATGACCGGCGGCGGCGTTCAGACCCCCGGCTTCATGGGCCATGGCAAGCACTTCATCGCTTCCCACAAGTTCATCGCAGCCGAAGGCGGCCCCGGCCGTATCGTCTGGCTGCCCAAGATGCTGAAGGACCAGATGCGTGAGCGTCTGGACAAGACCGCTCTGGAGATGTACGGCGTTGAGAACTTCACCGACATGATCGCCGATGAGACCGTCTGCACCGATGATCCCGAGCAGCTGATGAACTTCCTGTCTGAGGTCGGCCACCCCGTCCTGAGCATGGAGCCCTTCGACATGTAAGCGGGCAGTGCCCGAGGACAATGCGTATCCAGGCTGGTCTGTAGTCGTTATGCCGTTGGGTAATCATTATGGTATGATTGCCACTGGCAGTCATAGACATTTTGATTCGCTGCGCGGAGCGCCACGCTCAATTCGTTACCGGGCACAAAGCATAGTAAAAGAGAGGAAGCGGTTCGCCGCTTCCTCTTCTTTCTACATCCGATACAATTTTTTCCCATTCTCCATGGTAATTGCGTGGATTTCCTCCACAGTCAGTCCCCGGATTTCCGCCAGTTTTTCCGCCATGCGGTAGAGCCTGCCGGGATCATTGCGTTTGCCCCGGAAGGGCTCCGGGGACATATAGGGGCAGTCGGTTTCCAGTACGATGCGGTCAAGGGGAATCGCGGCGGCGGTTTCCACAGCCTTCCGGGCGTTTTTAAAGGTCAGCACGCCGGTAAAACCGATGTACCAGCCCCGGCTTACCAGCCATTTTGCCATCTCGGCGGAGCCGGAATAGCAGTGGAACACCCCCTTCACGGTAGGAAATTCCTCCACAATGCGCATTCCGTCCTCGTGAGCCTCGCGTTCGTGGACGATCACCGGCAGGTCAAGCTCCGCCGCCAGGGCCATCTGGGCCCGGAAGGCCTCCTGCTGACGCTCCCTGGGAATGTCCTCATAGTGGTAGTCCAGTCCAATCTCGCCAATGGCGAGAACCTTTTTGCGTTGTTTACATAACATCCGGTATTCGTCCAAAACCGGCGGCGTCACCTCATCGGCGGCGTCCGGGTGGGAGCCGACGGCGGCGTAAATGTAGTCATATCGCTCCGCCAGCGCCGCCGCGTTCCGGGAGGATTCCAGAGAACACCCGGGATTCATCAGCAGGCCGATGCCCTGCTCCGGCAGACGGGCCAGCAGAGCCTCCCGATCCTCATCAAAGGCCCGGTCATCCATATGGGCGTGGGTATCAAACAGCATAGGCTTCTCCTTTAAGTAAAAATTGCCACCAGGCAACCGTCCATTTCCCGGACTCTGGGGTCGTCCAGAGAAAAGTCGGTGTTGTTGGGATAGCCCCGCAGTCCCCGGCCGCTGAGCTTTGCCGCGGCTTCCTTCAGCACCCAGAAGGTCAGAAGGGCGCGGTTTTTGTCCGGGGCAGCGTCATACTGGACCTTTTCCCCGGGGGAAAGGATCTTCTCCGCCAGCTTCTGATTGATTGGGCGGTCAAGCTCCTCCGCGTCAATCGCCACATTTTCCCTGGCCAGCGCACAAAAGGCATGATTCTTTGTGTGGCTGATGGAAAAATGCCAGCCGCTGTCCACGAAATAAGGCTTTCCCCATTCTCCAATCACGATTGGCGGCAGCGGCAGCCCGGTGGCTTCCCGGTAGAGTGCTTCCAGCAGGGCCCGGCCGGCTTCGTGGCCGCCGCGTCCATTCAGCTCACAGGATGCCACTTTCACAGGGCGTCGATGATATTGGGATCATCATCCTCCCAGTTCTTTTTCTCCCAAATCCGCTCAGCCAGCATACCGCCGCCCACCACAAGAATCACCACCCCGCACAGGCTGAATACCATCCGGGAAGCGGTCATGGGCAGCAGAATCAGCATCAGGCCCAGCGCCGCCGTCACCACGGACAGAACCTTGCCCTGGGTAAACGCGGACTGGGTAAAATCCCGGATGCCCCGCAGCAGCAGGAGCAGGCCGATAATCCGCCCACCCCAGGCAGCCCAGGCCAGGGGATGGGTCATGAGCCACCGGCCCAGTCCCGCCAGAACGAGAATCGTCAGAATCTTGGACAGGGACCAGCCTCTGTCCACCACCATGGCCACGGCCACCATGATGCCAGCCATCATCAGGCCCCAGCCCGCCACCTTGGAAATCAACGCGGAAGCCGTATCCGGGCAGAAAATCAGCACCAGGCCCAGCACAATCAGTACAGCCGGGGTGGCATACCGGGACAAAAACGCGGAAAGCTTTTGATTTTTCATTGCAATCACCTCTTGCGTACCAGTATAGCCCGGAAAGAAGGGAAAGTCAACCCAGCATCACGTCCAGCAGCATCATGGCGGCGAAGCCCAGTACGATGCCCATGGTGGCAAAATAGGGCTGATCCGACTGGTTTTTCTGGCACTCCGGGATCAGCTCGTGGACCGCCACCAGAATCATGGCCCCAGCCGCGAAGGAGAGCGCGTAGGGCAGCAGAGCCTGCACATACAGCACCAGCCAGGCCCCCAACACCCCCGCCACCGGCTCCACCAGCGCCGATGCCTGCCCCACAAGGAAGCTCTTCCCCCTGCTCCACCCTTCCCGTCGCAGCGGCACGGACACCGCCGCTCCCTCCGGAAAATTCTGCAAGCCGATACCCACCGCCACAGACACGGCACCCATCAGGCTCTCGGCAGAGCATCCATTTTGCAGCGCGCCGAATGCCACGCCTACCGCCAAGCCCTCCGGGATATTGTGAATGGTAATGGACAGCACCAGCAGAATAATTCGTCGGACACCGTCCCGTTCTACCTTCCCCAGCGCCCGGGACACCAGCTTATCCGACGCCCACAGAAACAGCGCCCCGGTGAGAAATCCCACCGTTGCCACCAGCCAGGCAGGCAGCCCCGGCATCCGCTCCGCCCGGGCAATGGCAGGCTCCAGCAGCGACCAGAAGCTGGCCGCGATCATAACCCCCGCCGAAAAACCCAGCATCAGGTTCAGCGCTTTCAGCCGGGGGGATGTAAAGAAAACCACCGTCGCCGCCCCAAGAGCCGTGACAAACCAGGTCCCCAGCGTGGCAACCAAGGCCATCCAAACAAAGGAATTCATATCGCACCTCCTTTCACCAGTATAGGCGAAATTCCGGGAAAGGTGCAAAAAAGGAGCGGATAAACCGCCCCTTCTTACAAAATCTCGTTAATTCCCTGACTCTTGTGTTCCATTGCCGCGTCATACAGGGCGCAAGCCGCCTGAGCCCGGGTCATAGGCAGCTCCTCAGGGCTAATGCAGGATTCCTCCCTGTTCAGTGCGTTCTTCAATAGAACATCCGCTTCCGCCGCTGTGATGGGGGTGTCCGCCTCGAAAACCTGCTGGTTTTCAAGACCCTCCGTTAGTCCCCAGCGCACCGCCGCCGCCAGATATGGCTGGAGCCACTGCGGGACCTCATCGGCATACCCGGTCTGGGTCACTTCCTCGTCAACAGGAATGTCCAGCGCCTTCACCAGCATGGTTACAAATTCGCCCCGGGTCACCTGCCGTTCCGGGGAAAAGCAGGGGTTCTCCCCCACGGTCTCCCCGGTGAAAATCCCGGTCTGCCGCATCCACTCAGCCGCGAAGCGGCAGTCCTTCCCGGCGGTATCCGTATACTGGGTCTCATCAGCGGGCTTCAGAATGGTGATGGTGACAGTGGCCTCCCGGGACACCTTCCCCGCCGGGTCGGCAGCGGTATAGACGAAGGAGTCCACGCCTACCTTATTTTTCTTCGGGGTGTAGGTGAAGCTGCCGTCACCGGAAATCGTCACGGTGCCCCGGCGGGGCTGTCGGGTGACGGTAAAGGTCAAGGGCTGATTCTCCGGGTCAGAAACCTTCAATTTTCCCGTATTTTCTAAATTTTTGTAGGTTTCCAGGGTGGAATCCTCCGCAACAGGGGGCTTATTTTCCTTTCCCCGGACGGAAATTGCCATCACCGCTCCCTCATCTACCCGCCCGGGGTAAATGGGCAGATACCCCACCTCCAGCGTCC
>JALFXH010000168.1 GCA_022786965.1 Clostridiales bacterium | reverse complement strand
AGGTACCCACGAAGCAGAAGGTGAAGATCAGAGGCAGCAGGATCTTCTGGGGGATATCCAGCACCCGGGACCACAGCCGGATACCGGCAAAGCCCAGGATACCCATCAGAAGGTTCGCCACAAACAGACCCACGAACAGCATATATACGCTGTCCTTATGCTCGGTGAACAGCAGCGGGCCGGGGGCCAGACCCAGCATGGTCAGGGAGCCCAGCATGACCGCCGTACCGGCGTCGCCGGGAATACCCATGGACAGCAGCGGGACGAAGGCGCCGCCGGAGATGGCGTTGTTGCCGCTTTCGGAGGCCGCAATGCCCTCCGGGGAACCGTGGCCGAATTCCTCCTTGTGCTTGGACCAGGACTTGGCCTGGCTGTAGCTGACCCAGGAGGCGATATCGCCGCCGGTGCCGGGCACCGCGCCGATGAAGGTGCCGATGATGGAGGAGCGGATCAGCGTGGGGAAGATCCGCTTCAGATCGGACTTGGAGGGGAAAACGTGCTCGATCTTCATCCTGTTTTTCTCCGCCTTGTAGCCCTTGGCCATCTCCTCAATGGTGTTCAGGCCCTGGGAGAAGGCGAACAGGCCGATCAGCAGAGGGATGAAGCTGATGCCGCCCATCAGGTACACAGATCCGAAGGTAAAGCGGTTCACGCCGCCCATGCCGTCGACGCCGATGGTGGCCAGCAGCAGGCCGATGACGCCGCCGATGACGCCCTTGATGACGGATTTGCCCGTCAGGCCTGCCACAATGCTGATGCCGAACACGGCCAGCGCAAAGTATTCCTGTGCGCTGAACTTCAGGGCTACCTTAGCCAGCAGGGGGGCGAAGATGCACAGGCAGATGGCGCTGAACAGACCGCCGAACAGAGAGGCCAGGGTGGAGATGCCCAGGGCACGGCCGGGCTGACCCAGCTTGTTGGCCATGGGATAGCCGTCCAGAGCCGTGGCAGCGGAGGCAGAGGTGCCCGGGGTGTTCAGCAGGATGGCGGAAACGGAGCCGCCGTAAATGCCGCCGCAGAACACGCCCAGCAGCATGTACATGCCGCCCATGCCGGAAAAGCTCAGGGTAAAGGGAAGAAGGATCGAGAGGCCCATGACTGTAGACAGGCCAGGCAGAGCGCCGATGACGATACCCGCGAACGTGCCGATAAACACGGCCAGCAGATTCATGGGCAGAAAGACGTTCTGAATCGCAGCCAATACATATTCCACAGCAAGCACCTCACTTAAACAGGATACCCTGCGGCAGTCTGACACGCAGGCCGAACTTGAACAGTGCGTACACAGCGGCCGTAGCGATAACGCCTACCAGGATGGCACGAAGCCACTTTCTCTCACCCAGCACCCACATAACGGAGGGGATGAAGATCACGGACGCCAGGATGAAGCCGCCGAAGTGCAGGACCACGCAGTACACTGCAAAGATCAGCAGCATCCAGTAAATACCCTTCATTTCAGGGGCTTTCAGATTGATAGGAGCTTCATTATTGTCGCGGTAAGCCTTGCTGACAAAGCCTTCAATAACCATGCCGATGGACAGCACCGCCAGCAGCACCGCCAGGCAGCGGGGCCAGATAGCGGAGCCCGGGTCCTGGCCAATGGTATTTGCACCGATGGGGTGCGCGTACTCAGCCGTGGAAACAAAGACGAAAGCGCTGATTGCAAAGAATACCGCCGCAGCTCCGATGTTCCATTTTTTCATAATTCAGATTCTCGCAGCTCGGAGGTGGTGGATAGGGGTCAGTTCAGGGTGATACCGGTGCACAGCTCGGCATACTTGGCGTCGTCGGCCTTCAGCATGTCGTTCAGAGCGGTGCCGGTGAGCTCAACAGGCTCCATACCCAGGTTTCGGATGGCAGCCTTGTACTCATCGCTGGCAACAGCCTTGGCAAAGATATCGCTCAGATAGTCGATCTTGGCCTGATCGGTGCCGGCAGGAGCGCAGACAACAACCCAGCCGCGGAAGTTGGTGTCGCTGTTCATGGTCTCGGAAACGGTGGGGATGTCGGGATAGCTTTCCATACGCTCGTCAGCCAGGAAGCCCAGCATCTTCAGGGTACCGGCCTCCACCTGGCTCTTGGCAGGCTGCATCTGGGTGAAGGAGGCGTCCAGATGACCGCCGGCCATAGCGGCCACCACGTCGGCGGAGCCGTCGTAGGAAACATGGTTCAGGGTGATGCCGAAGTCACGCTCGAAAGCGATGGCAGCCAGATGGGTGGCAGTGCCTACGCCGGAGTTGCCCACGGTGACCTCACCGGGATGCTCCTTGCAGTAAGCCACGAACTCCTCCACGGAGTCATACTTGCCGTTGTTGGCGGCAACCAGCAGGCCGTAGGGGTCAGCCATGGTGGCAGCCAGGGGGACGAAGGAATCCAGACCCAGCTGGGTCTTGCCCTCGTACTTTATCATCAGCAGGTCCACAGCGATGGGGCCAAGGGTGTAGCCGTCGTTGTCGGATGCTGCGGTGGCGGACATACCGATCAGGCCGCCGGCGCCGGTCTGGTTCTCAGGCATAAAGCTCACGCCGCTGGGCAGATACTTGCTGGCAGCGTCCAGCAGGGCGCGCACGGACATGTCGGTGGGACCACCGGCGGAGTAGGGAACGATCACGGTGATGTTTTCCTTGGGATAATCCGCGGTCTTGTTACCGTCGCCGTTACCGGAGTTGCTGCAGCCGGCCAGGGCCAGCACCATGAGAGACACCAGGAGCATGGCCACAAAGCTTTTCATGTGATTTTTCATTTTCGTCCTCCTAAATTATATTTATGGGACACCCCGGCGGCGCCGCCGGAATATCGCACATTCAGCAAATGTGAAACGAACATTTTTGATGCGTTCCCCTTGCTTCCTTGTTACATATTGTACAGGAAAAACGCACAACAATCAAGAAAAATGTGCACTATGTTCGCATAAATGGCGTAATAAACAAATTACAGAGATTTAAATGTGCAAAATACACTTAATTTTGTTAAGATGTGTTAAGGGATCGAAATCATTCGTTAAGGATCCGTTGCTGTTTGTCACGAAATTAACACTTTTCCTTTCCATGGATGCGGCAATCGTGAGGTTCAGGAGAATAAA
>JALFXH010000156.1 GCA_022786965.1 Clostridiales bacterium | reverse complement strand
AATACTTCTCAGGCTGCAAGTGTGGAATTTTGAGCCAAGGGCTCAAAATTATGCGCGCAGCAGACTGCAAGCCCTTTGTCGGAAAATTCCAAAGGAATTTTCGACAGTAGCGAGCACCGGACAGGTATGCGCCTGTCCGGTGCTCTTGTATGAGGAAAGGTAAATCAAAACAGCAATTTAGGAGAGCAGGAGCTTATCATCGTTTGCCTCGGTGCCGCTGGCCTTGCTAAAGAGGGTCAGCAGGTCGGAAACGGTGAGCTTTTTCTTGTCCTCGCCGGAGATATCCAGCACCACGTGACCTGCGTTCATCATGATCAGGCGATTGCCATGGGCAATAGCGTCTTTCATATTGTGGGTGATCATCATGGTCGTCAGGTGGTTTTCCTCCACGATCTTGTCGCTGAGCTCCAGCACCTTGGCGGCGGTACGGGGATCCAGGGCGGCGGTGTGCTCGTCCAGAAGCAGCAGCTTCGGCGTGACCATGGTGGCCATGAGCAGCGTCAGGGCCTGCCGCTGACCGCCGGAAAGCAGTCCCACGGGATGGTTCATCCGATCCTCCAACCCCAGTCCCAGCTGGCTTAACCGCTCTCGGAAGTCCTTCCGGTCGGAACGGGAAATCATGGAGAAGGGGGAGGTGCCGGAGGAGGCCCGCATATAGGCCAGGGCCAGATTCTCCTCAATGGTCATGCTGGGAGCGGTGCCTTTCAGAGGGTCCTGGAACATCCGGCCGATGAACTTGCTGCGCTTATAGTCCGGCAGGCTGGTGATATTCTGCCCGTCCAGCCGGATGTCGCCGCTGTCCACCGGGAAGGAACCGGCGATGGCGTTAAACAGGGTGGATTTGCCCGCGCCGTTGGAGCCGAGAATGGTGACGAAGTCGCCCCTATTCAGGTGCAGGCTCAGATTGGTCAGGGCCTTCTTCTCGTTGATGGTGCCCGGGTTGAAGGTCTTGGAAATATTCGTAATCTTCAGCATCTTACTTCCCTCCCTTGGCGGTGGCGGGCTTAAGGCTGCCCTTAATTGCGGGCAGGCCGATGGCCAGAGCCACGATGACGGCGGAAATCAGCTTCAAACATTCGCTGGGCAGATCCAGCCGCAGGGCGATGGCGATGATGAAGCGGTAGACGATGGAGCCGAGGACAGCCCCCAGGATTTTCAGCCAGGTCTTGCCCTTGGGAAGCAATGTCTCGCCGATAATCAGGGAGGCCAGGCCGATGATGACCATGCCGGTGCCCAGGTTAATGTCGGCGGTTTTCTGGTACTGAGCCAGCACCGCGCCGGACAGGGCAGTCAGGGAGTTGGAAACGCACAGGCCCACGGTGATGGTGAAGCCGGTGTTGATGGAGGAGGCCCGGACCATATCCGGGTTGTCGCCGGTGGCCCGGATGGACAGGCCCAGCCGGGTTTTCAGGAACAGGGCCAGCAGGATCACCACGCAGGCGATGAGAATTGCCACGGGAACCAGCTTGTAAAACGTCTTGCCAAAGACAGGCTGCACCATGGAGAAGACCGTAGTGGCCTTCATCATGTTGACGTTGGAGGAGAAGTCCATGACCGCCAGATTCACGGTGTACAGTCCCGTATTGGTGATGATGCCCGCGAGAATGGAGGGGATACTCAGCTTTGTCTGCAAAAAGGCGGTGACGCTTCCCGCGCAGGCCCCCGCCAGCATGGCGGCAGGCAGGCCCAGAATGGGATGCCCCGCCACGGCAAAGGTGGCGGACACGGCGCAGCCTAAGGTAAAGGCGCCGTCGGTGGTCATATCGGCGATGTTCAGCACCCGGAAGCTGAGGAACAGCGCCAGCGCCACCAGGGCATAGATGCAGCCCAGTTCCAGCGCGCTGAAAATAATGGCAGAGGATATCATGGAAATTCTCCTTTACTATGAGGGTGAAGAGTAGGGCGGAAAGGCTCCCCTTATAGGGGAGCTGGCAAAAATCTTTGATTTTTGACTGAGGGGTGTTCACAATGCCGGCTGGCACCCCTCAGTCAGCTGTCGCTGACAGCTCCCCTGCAAGGGGAGCCTCAGGGAGGGCCGTCAGACCCTCCCTGTGTACTGGTTTACTGTTCGGTTGTGACTTCCACAACGGTGTTTGCCATGGTGGAGAAGACGCTGTAGTCGATGCCCAGAGCCGTGGCGGTTTCGGTGTTCACGGTGATGATGCCGCCGTCCATGACGTGGTACTCGGGGACTGCGCCGCCGGTGAGGATGTCGAAGGCCATGTCAGCGGTGTAGGTGCCAAGCTCGGTGTAGTTGACGCCGCAGGTGGCGAAGCCGCCGGCCTGTACGAAGGAGTCCGCGCCGGTGTAGTGGGGGATGCCCGCCTCGTTCAGAATTTCGGCGA
>JALFXH010000111.1 GCA_022786965.1 Clostridiales bacterium | reverse complement strand
CGAACATCCGCACAAAATCATTGCCGCTGCCCCCGGAGTACACGGTTACCGCCGCGTTATGGTAACCAACCATCCCGGTGACCACCTCATTCAGGGTCCCGTCGCCGCCGCAGGCGTAGATGCGCACGTCTTCTCCGGTTAGCGCCGCCTCCCGGGCCAGCCGGCGGCACTCCCCCGGGGCCTGGGATACGGCAATTTCGTAGTCGAGCCCCACGCACAGCTTCCGGACTTGGGCGGTATACTCCGCCGTTCTGTCCCGGCTTCCCGCCGCCGGGTTGATGATGAACAGGTGTTTCATGGCCTGCCTCCAATGTATGTTCGTTTTATGCTGTCTCACTGTAGGGGCGGGTTATCGACCCGCCCGTCCGCGAAGCGGCTGACGCCGACGGGAGGGTCAGTGACCCTCCCCTACGGTTATTTCCGTCCGCTGCCCAGGTACATATAATAGTCGCACTTGATCATGCCGTTGTAGAGCTTGCGCTTTTTGTCGGCCCGGCGGCCAAAATAGTGCTCAAATTCCGGCTCGGAGGTGATGATATATTTCTTCCAGCCGTCGGCGTAGCGCAGGTGCCGCCCCAGAGCGGCGTAGAGTCGCTGGGCGCTTTGCTGCTCCAGCATCCGCTGACCGTAGGGAGGATTGCAGATGAGGATACCGGTCTGGGCGGGCAAATCCATTTTTGTGGCGTCCCCGTCCCGGAAGGAAATGCAGTCGGCAACCCCGGCCTTCCGGGCGTTGGCAATGGACAGAGAAACGCACTTGGGGTCGTTGTCGGAGCCTAAAATCTGGTATTTTCCGCGAAATTCCTTATCTTTCGCTTCCTCCCGGACTTGGCCCCAGGTCTCAGGGGGCATCCAGCTGAAGGCCTCGGCGGAGAACCGGCGGTACATTCCCGGGGCCTTATTCCGGGCAATCAGCGCCGCCTCGATGGGAATGGTGCCGCTGCCGCAGAAGGGGTCCCAGATAAAGTCCCGGCCCCGGTAGCGGGTGAGCTGCACCATGGCGGCAGCCAGGGTTTCCCGCAGGGGCGCGTCGTTGCCCACCGCCCGGTAGCCCCGCTTGTGCAGGCCAGGGCCGGAGGTGTCCAGGTACAGCTGCACCCGGTCGTTCATGATGGAAAATTGCAGCTGGTATTTCCCGCCTGTCTCGGGCAGCCAGGAAACGCCGTATTTTTCACCCAGACGCTTAGACGCTGCCTTCTTTACGATGGCCTGGCAGTCCGGCACGCTCATGAGCTGGCTGTTTAAGCAGTGGCCCTTCACTGGGAACGCGCCGTCCTTGGGGATAAAATCCTCCAGATTGGCCCGGTAGACCCCCTGAAACAGCTCTTCAAAGGTGGTTGCTTTGAAATCGGCAAGCACCAGCAGTACCCGCTCACCGGTGCGCAGGCAGATATTCGCTTTCGCCAGCGCCCGCTCATCGCCGGAGAACAGCACCCGGCCGTTCTCCACCCGGACGTTTTCCAGGTCTAACCGCCGCAACTCGTCGCCGGCAATGCCCTCCAGCCCGAACAGGGTGGGGACGGAAAATTCATAAGTTGACATAATACCTCCATAGCGTGTAATACGCACCGTAGGGGACGGCCTCCTGGACGTCCCGCCGATATCGTGATATGTCCGTTCCAACGGGGCGTCGAGGACACCGCCCCCTACGGACGTAAAATCAGGGAATGATTTTCTTGGCCTTGATATAGCGTTCTTCCTCAGAAAACACACAGCCGCAATATTTCTGCATATAGAAGCCGTGCTCCCGGGCGAAGGCCTGTCCCTCCTTGAAATAGGGACGGAAGTCCCGGTACAGGAACTGCACGCCGTATTCCTTCGCCGCCCGCTCGGCGGTTTCCCGCATCAGCTCGTGATTCTGGTAGGGACTGATAAACAGGGAAGAGGTGAAACTGTCGAAGCCGCCCTCGGCGGCCTGCCGGGCGGTCTCAAAGAAGCGCATTTCGTAGCACTTGCCGCAGCGGTGGGGGATATCCTCCGCAACGGCCCGGACAAAGGGCCGCAGGCCGTAGTCGTTTTTCATAATCAGGGGCAGTTCAATCTCTTTGGCGTATTCTTCCAGACAGTTCCGCCGTGCCCGGTACTCGGTGACGGGGTGGATGTTGGGATTATACCAGAAGCCCACCACCTCGATACCATCCGTCCGGAGAACGTCAATGGGACGGTTGGCGCAGGGGGCGCAGCAGATGTGTAAAAGGGTTTTCATAAAAGCCTCCAATATACGGAAATCAAGCTATTGTAACACAAAAAAACGATAATCGCAACGACATCTAACTGTCAACTGTCCACTGTCAACTGTCAACTTTAACGGTCCCCATCACACCGTCCTGATACACGCCGGTGATGGTGACCGTGCGGATCTCATTGTGCAGGTTCTCACCCAACGCATGGACCTTCACATAGTTGGGAGCGTGGCCGGTGTAGTATTCTCCGTCCTTTTCCTCAAACAGGACTTCCAGCGTTCTTCCCACCCAGCTTCCCCGGTAAGCCTTGCTCATTTCCTCCGCCACGGCAATGGCAGCCCGGCTCCGGGCCTCTTTGACGGCGTTGCCCAGCTGCCCGGGCATCTTGTCCGCGGGGGTGCCAGGGCGGCGGGAGTAGGGGAAGATGTGCATATCCGCGAAATCACACTTGCGAATAAAGGCCAGACTTTCGGCAAATTCCGCCTCCGTCTCCCCGGGGAAGGCCACGATCATATCCGTGGTCACGGCGCATTCCGGGAAGTAGTTTCGAAGCAATTCTACACTTTCAAAGTAACGGGCTGTGTCGTACTTCCGCTTCATCCGCTGCAAAACCGTGTCGCAGCCGGACTGCATGGACAGATGGAACTGGGGGCACAGATTGGAAAACGCGCTTAAGCGGCGGCAGAAATCCTCCGTCACCACTCTGGGTTCCAGGGAACCCAGCCGCACCCGCAGCTCCGGCACGGCTTTGCAGATTTCCTCGATGAGAACCGTTACCTCCGGCTTCCCCGGCAGATCCGCGCCCCAGCTGGCAATCTCGATGCCGGTGAGGACAATTTCCCGGTAGCCCCGCTGAGCCAGCGCCTTGGCCTGCTCCACCGCCATGTCCAATGGGGCGGAACGGATGGGGCCACGGGTGTAGGGGATGATGCAGTAGGTGCAGAAATTGACACAGCCGTCCTGCACCTTCAGCATGGCCCGGGTCCGCTCCTCCAGTCCGCCGGCGGGCAGGCACTCAAATTCCCGGCGGCGCAGGGCGTTGTCCACCTGCTCCCGGTGAGCGTGAGCCCCGGCGGCATCCAGCAGCATCTGCACAAATTCCTGCCGGTTTCCGCTGCCGCCGATGACGTCGATGCCCAGCGCCCGGACGGCCTCCGGGTCGTGCTGGGAGTAGCAGCCGCAGACAGCAATCACCGCGTCGGGATTCTCCCGGCGGCACCGGCGGATCACCGCCCGGTTTTTCTTGTCCGCCACGGCGGTGACGGAGCAGGTGTTGATCACATAGCCGTCACATTTTTCCGAAAAGGAGCCGATTTCCTGCCCTTTTTCCAGCAGCAGCCGCTCCATGGCCTGGGTCTCATACTGGTTTGTTTTACAGCCCAGTGTATAGAAAGCAAATTTCATTTGTCAAAACCACCAATAAAATCCATAAGTTATTGTTTTAATCGTCCAAACCGCCAGTTGCATTTTACCAAAAATACTGTATAATATTTTACAGTCCCAGTTGGCGGCAAGCCGGGGTCCATCAAAAGGCCTGTGCTCCCCATTATACACGACAAACCGATTTTTGTACAGTTGGAGGGCGGAATTTATGCAGGATTTTTGGATTCGTTTGCAGAGCATGGAGGACGTGAAAGAATTCGTCGCCATCGCCACCTCCCGCGCCTTCCCCATTTGTGTCCGGGACGACCAGCATAAAATCCGCGGCGGCAGCTTCATGGAGATGTTCTGCCTGGACTTCAATCAGCCCCTGCGGGTGGTTGCCCAGTGCTCCGATGAGGAGCTGGAAGCCCTCTGTAATGATGCCCGGAAATTCCTGGTCAAATGAATATGGCTCTAGTAGCACCGTCCTGGGAATACCCGGGGCGGGTTTTTTTATCGGTTGACGTTCGTAGGGCGGGGTCATGACCCCGCCCTACGAAGGTTCACGCAACGAAATTGACTTTCCTGTCCCTTCGTGGTATCATATCCGGGTAACATACAGGAGGAATCGATTATGTCCTTTTTCTACTATATTCTGTTCGTTGCGGGCATTGTTGCTGCCGATCAGATCGCAAAATATTTGACGGTTCTTTACATTCCCAACCTGGGGGTTCAGCCTTTGATTCCGGGGCTGCTGCAAATCTCCTATGTTCAGAATACGGGCGCGGCCTTTTCCTCCTTTGAGGGGCAGCAGTGGCTGTTTGCCCTGATTTTTCTGGTATTTACCGGGCTGGTGCTCTATGAATATTTCAAAAAGCCCATGGGCTTTACGACCTTTGAGCGCTGGTGCATCGCCGCCATCTACGGTGGGGGCCTCGGCAACATGATCGACCGGGTGCGGCTGGGCTATGTGGTGGACATGATTGAGACGACCTTCATGGAATTTCCTGTGTTCAATGTGGCGGACTGCTTCATCACCTGCGGCTGCGTGCTGCTGATGGTTCACCTGTTCCTTTTTAACAAGGCCTTCTGGAAGGAGAACAAATGACTCTGTTTGCCGATATTCCCGGGGAGCGGCTGGATGCCTTTCTGGCCCGGAGCGTGGAAGGTTTAAGCCGCAGCGCCGCCCAGAAGCTCATTGAGGACGGGCAGGTTTTGCGGTGCGGAAAGCCCGGAAAGAAAAACGACAAATTGAATGTGGGGGACCCGGTTTCCTATGAGATTCCTGAGCCCAAAGCCGTGGACATTGCTCCGAAGGAAATCCCGCTGGATATCGTCTACGAGGATGACGACCTGCTGGTGATCAACAAGCCCAAGGGGCTGGTGGTGCACCCGGCGGCGGGGCATCAGGACGACACCCTGGTCAACGGCCTGCTGTACGCCCTGGGGGACGACCTGTCCGGCATCAATGGCGAGCTGCGGCCCGGCATCGTCCACCGGATTGATAAGGACACCTCCGGGCTTTTGGCGGTGGCCAAAAACGATCTGGCCCACACGGTGCTGGCAAGCCAGCTGAAGGATCACTCCATGGCCCGGACCTATGAGGCCATCGTCTGCGGCGTGCTCAAAGAGGACAGCGGCACCGTGGATGCTCCCATTGGACGGCACCCCTCCGACCGGAAGAAAATGTGCGTCACCCAGCGAAATTCCAAGCCCGCTGTGACCCACTGGGAGGTCATTCGCCGCTACCGGGGCTACACCCACATCCGCTGCAAGCTGGAAACCGGCCGCACCCACCAGATTCGCGTCCACATGGCCTACATCGGCCACCCCATTCTGGGAGACACGGTGTACGGCCACAAAAGGGCAGAGCTGGGCCAGTCCAGCCAGTGTCTCCACGCGGGGGTGCTGTGCTTTGCCCACCCCAGGGACGGGCATCCTGTGATGGTGTTTGCCGAACTGCCCCAATATTTTAAGGAAGTTTTGGAAAAATTAGAGAAAATGGGATAACTTCCCAGGAAGGGCGGGGCCAATGCCTTCCCCTTTGGGGAAGGTGGCCGAGCGCAAGCGAGGTCGGAAGAGGAAAACACCTTCCCGCCGAAGCGCCGCCATCCAATGACAGCAGTACCGCCCTCTTCCGCCCCCTGCGGGGGCACCTTCCCCAAAGGGGAAGGCTTTGATATTCTATTGATGCGTATTTAGGATGATTATATGGATTTTTCTGATGTATTGCTTACCGTTGACTATGACCGCACCCTGACCGCCCCGGATTCCACGATTCCCGAAAGGAATCTGGAGGCCATCCGGCACTTTATCGATCACGGCGGCGCCTTTACCGTCAACACCGGCCGCAGCGTACCAATGGCGAAGCCCTTCATGGAGCTCGTGCCCGTCAACGCCCCGCTGCTGCTCTACAATGGTTCCGCCGCCTACGATGTTACCACCGGAAAGCTGGACTTCTGCCACGAAATTCCGCTGGATCTGTGGGAAACCGTGAACACGGCCCGGACGCTGCTGCCGGACCTGACAGTGGAGGTGCAGGGACAGAAGGCCCACTATACCTATCCTGAGAACTCCGCCTGGGAGGCATTCTATCGTCGGCAGAAGTGCGCCTGCCGATTTGTGCAGCCCGGAGACGATCTGGGCACATTTCTGAAATTCTCCATCTACGGCGCCTTCCACGATGACACGGTGAACAGCCTGTTCTCCGGCACGGAGGAGGAGGTCCGCCGCATGGACGAGGCCGAGGCTCTGATGAAGCAGACCTTCGGACCATATTGCGAGGTCTTCCGGGCCGCCGCCCGGATCATCGACATTCACGCCAAGGGCGTCAGCAAGGCCCGCTCCGCCCGGGAATTGCAGGCCCGGCTGGGCCGGAAAATTCTGGTCTGCGCCGGAGACGCGGACAACGACCTGTCCATGATGCGTGACGCGGATTTTGCCTACGCCCCCGCCGATGCCCACATCGCGGATCAGTTCGAAACCGTGTGTAACTGCGCTTCCGGCGCGGTGGCGGACGTGATTTTTGAAAAAATTCCGGGGATTCTCAAAAAACTTGGTTGACAATCAGGCGCTTCTATGGTAAAATGCTCTGGCTGAAACAGCTGTGGGCGAAGATATGCGGGTGTAGTTCAATGGTAGAACACCAGCCTTCCAAGCTGGTCACGCGGGTCCGATTCCCGTCACCCGCTCCATAGAAATGCGCCAGTAGCTCAGCTGGATAGAGCAACTGCCTTCTAAGCAGTAGGTCGGGGGTTCGAGTCCCTCCTGGCGTGCCACATCTCTTTGGTACTCCTATGGAGGCACGCCGCACCGAAAGCTTGTGCATGGTTGCCAGGACTCGAACAATCAAATCCAATATGCCGGTGGCATATTGATCCCGAGGGCTTAACCGAGGGATACCTTGATGTAACGAGTCCCTCCTGGCGTGCCAATTCCTGCCCGAATCCCTCTTGGCGTGCCATTCAGCACAATTTCATATGGTGGATATGGCCTAGTTGGCTAAGGCGTCAGATTGTGGCTCTGAAGATCGTGGGTTCGAGTCCCATTATCCACCCCATACGATAACCGCTCTGAAAGTTATTTCAGGGCGGTTTTTCATTGCTTTTTCCGTACTGTTAATGGAAACTGCCCGGAAACATGGTTAAAAAGTTATCCAAAATTACGTTTGATTATTCAATCGAACAGCCGATTTTATGACAAAATTGGCAACGGATTGGCAATGAAAAAACAGGCCCCGACCGTCAGATCAAGCCGGCGGTTGGGGCCCATTTTTCGTTTTGGGCATTGCTACCTACCACGTTGGACACATTGGATAGGACGACCAGTCCAGTTTCTGACCGCAGCGGTCACAGTACAATTGATACTCCCGGTCTATGCTCATGTCGCATCGTGGGCATATCGGATAAATATCACGCCTGCCATATTTCCGGCAGTGTGTAATTCGACTTGGCACGCGGTAGGATAAGGCGTCACGCATTTCTTTTGTACCGAATCGTCCGAGCGGAGGCCAAGCGGAATGCGCTGGGCATGCGTCCCTTGTAGACGGCACTGGTCTCCTGGGTGGGCGATTTTTCAATTGTGGATGCGCGCTCCCCGGTGTTGGCTTTGCCACTAACCCAGATGGTTTTCTGGAACCATCAATTACAACAAATATTGGTTGCTGCTTACTGATGGCGCTCCCCTTTGGATGGAATTCTATCACGTTGTTTAGGGTCAAGACGCGTTCATAAATTACCCCCCTTTCTTTTTTGCTGTTGCGTCATAGGTAATAACCCATTTGATATATACATGTATTCAGGGTGCCCGTTGGTGACATTTATGCGCAAAAATACACAGGAAATATTGAAATCTGCAAAAATATCTGGTACTCTAAATTGTGATCAGATAAGTATCATCTGATTGCAGGAAAGAGGGCAGCACAAGTGAACACGGAGCAGAGAGAAATAATCGAACGACTATACCTGGAAATGTATGATATGTTGATTTGCTATGCCCGCAGCTCCCTGTCGGAGGAAGCACTGGCGGAAGAAGCCGTGCAAGAGACCTTTATCGTCGCCTGCCAGAAGCCGGAGAATCTTTGCGGGAGCCCAAACCCAAAGGGATGGTTGGTACAAACGTTAAAGTACACCGTATGCAATATGCGCAAAAGCCGTGAGACGGCAACACGGGTGCTGTCGGACTACATAACGGCGCAGATCAACGAGGCTTCCTTTTCAGAAGACCGGATCCGCCTTGAGCTGCTGTATGAGAACGTGGCCGATCTGGAGGAATTCAAACTGCTCAAGGAATTTGCCATAGACGGCCGGTCTCACCTGGAGATGGCCAAGGCCCGGGGCATCACTGTCAGCGCATGTAAAAAGCGGCTCCAGCGGGCCAAGGAATTTTTGCAGAAAAAATTGTAGAATCGTGTCACCTTTTGACGGGTTGGATACATAAACAAAGTGAAAGGAGGTAACAGAAATGTCCGAGGATCAGAACCGCGGATCTCGGGATTTTTCCCGGTACGACGCCATGACGACGGAAGATCTCGAGCAAATACTACGGTCTGACGCCTCCGCTCCCATGGAGCAGGAAACGGATACAGAATTGATTTTACATGTAATGGAGGTGCTTGCGAATAGAAGAAATGTAAACCATACCGGAAAAACGGCACGGACAGCATGGGAATCTTTCCAGCAGAACTACCTCTCGCCAGAGGCTGAAAGTCGTAAGCAAACCCCGAAGGCAGCAAAACATGGCACTCCCCAGCCATGGCTGCGGCGGTTAATTGCATGTGCGGCTGCAATTATATTGGTATTATGCTTGCCGCTTACGGCCGGAGCGTTTGGGTGGAAAGATGTCTGGAATGTAGTTGCAAAGTGGGCGAAGGAGACGTTTTCCTTTGTCAGCGGCGACACGGAAGTGAGTGAGCCAAGTCCTGATTATGATGGTGAATATACCTCTTTACAAGATGTTATGCGTGCGAATAGTAGAGATTATAGCGTTATCCCAACCTGGATTCCTGATGGGTTCGCATTGAAAAAGATTGAAAAGGATATAACGCCTGCACAAGAAATCTACAGGGCTTACTACACTAATCGCGAAAAAGAATTAATGATCCGCGTTCAAACATATACAACTTCCTATGCCTATCACGTCGAAATCGGCGAAGATCTCTATGAGACTTATGAGGCTTCTGGAGTGCAGTACTACATCTTTAAAAACATGGATCAGCTTCGCTTTGTGTGGACTGTTAATAATTATGAAGGAAATGTATCAGGCGATATATCTGTAGATGAAGCAATAAAAATGATTGAATCTATTGAGAAAGGATAGTGCTTTTATGTACGGCAAAAAGAATTCTGTATTTATCAGGACGTTGGCACTGCTCTTGGTTCTTGCGTTGATTGTACCGATTGGCGCTAGCGCAGCAATGGATGATACAGCCCGACCTTACGCAAGCTATTATCTTGATTCCTACGGCGCCTATGCTTATTTGGCTGGAAACGGTCTGGTCCAGGTTTACTTTAATGTTCAAGGCACAGGAATGATGGATGAACTTGGCGCTTTGAATATTGAGCTTTGGGAGTCAACAGACAAAACAAATTGGACGTGGAAAAAGAGTTTTACGCATGATTCCACCCCTGGCATGCTTAGTTACAACGATGATTACCACAGCGGCCACGTTGACTATCAGGGCGTTGATGGCAGATACTACAAAGCCTACGTCTGCGTATGGGGCGGCAAGAACGGGAGCGGAGACACCCGCTACTTCTGGACCAATGTTGTGTAGCCTTAACTTTTAATAAGTAGTACATCCCGCCCCCTGGTTTATACCAGAGGGCGGGATTTCGGTTGCTATCTACAGCGTCGTTTCACGAGAAGGGGTTTCCTTATTCATTCGATCTCTTGTTTTCAGCGTCCTGCTCCGCCTTCGCATCCCCCCCCGCCGCTTCCACAATATGGACGGAGGCTCTCAGCAGTTTGACAAGCCAACCGGGCGCGTTGGCGCCCATTTTCACAGCGTTTTCAAGGATGGACCCTAGCTCTGTGATGATGTACCAGGCCAGGACCAGGGGCAGGATGATGCCGGGCCACTGGATACCGATGGGGATGTACTGGGCGATCAGCACCATGATCCAGTCCGCAATGGCGGAGACGATGACCACGGCGGTCATGCCGCCCTTGTGCCACCGCACCCATTGACAACATGGTGAATAGTTCGTATAAGGTTGACGACGGTCCACCAATTTCCGTTATACGAACTTCCGACGTGGAGATCGTATGTGTAGCCGGTGTTTATCGGATTACAATTAACAGGCCTGCCCATTGAGGGCAGGCCTGTTAATTATTTCATCAGTGTACTTTTACCGTTCTTCGTAAGCAATATCCCGTGCGGTCTCATCGATATACTCATCGTCCAGCAGCCCGCTTTCCTCGCGGTCATCCTCATATGTCGGTCTGACCGCGGTTGCTTCCTCAATCGGGGCAGGCGTTTCCTTATCTGCAACCATATCCACATTGGTCTCCTCGGTCATGGTGCTGAGCCATGCGCCCAGC
>JALFXH010000109.1 GCA_022786965.1 Clostridiales bacterium | reverse complement strand
GGAGAAGGCGTGCCACTGGGAAGCGGACTTACGGACACGGGCGGGCCACATCTCGGAGCCCCAGGTGGCGGAGGAAACATCCATGTACCAGTAGGAATTGCCGCGCTCTTCCGCGAAGATGGGGTTGATGGGATCGATCTTGCCGTTGGCATCGTAGTTGAAGTGGACACCCTCGTCACCGATGGTGATGTGCAGGTCGTCCTTGATGCGCAGGTTCCACCAGTTCACCACGTCAGCGGCGTTCTTGGAGGACTTGGGAATGCAGGTAACGAAGTTGAAAGCGGTGGTCTCCATGTACTTGCAGGTGCCGTCGGGGCCGGACAGGGCGGAAATGTAGTCGATGTCGTCCCAGGTCAGCTTCAGGTTCTCCATCAGAGCGGGCATGGCGTAGTCGCCCAGACCACGGTTGCCGCAGCAGATGATGGTCTTACCGGAGGAGAACTTCTCCTTCAGAGTGGCTTCGGTGTTGACAGCCCAGTCAGGATCGATCAGGCCTTCCTTGTACAGCTTGCTCATGAACTCCACCAGCTTGGGGAAGTTCTCATGCTCGGTCATGTAAATGACCTTGCCCTCGTCGTTGACCATCCAGTCGGAGTAGATGCCGAAAGCGGCGGTGATGGTCTTGGGGATAGCCCAGGCCTCATTGGCCTCGGAAGCCTGATAGAAGGGGCCGGACAGGATGATGTACTGATCGCCGTAGAACTTCTTCAGAGTCACCAGCATATCGTAGAACTCATCAATGGTGGTGGGCATTTCGGTGATGCCGGCAGCCTCGCACAGATCCTTACGGGCAACCATGAAGTTCGCGATTTCGTGTTCGGCAGGATACATATAGGGAACAGCGTAGATGTGGCCGTCCTCGCCCCGCAGAGCGTTCCACACTTCCTCGGAGTGACCGGAGTTCAGAATGTCCTGACCATAGGTATCCAGCAGATCATCCAGGGGCTGCAGGGCGCCCTGGGCAACCAGAGTGCGGAACTGGTTGATGGTCACGTTGACAGCGTCATAGTCCGCGCCGCCGGAAATGTCCATCAGCAGCTTCTCGTCCGCGTTTTCGGCGGGGAGCATGAAGTACTCGACATGATAGCCGGTGGATTCCTCCAGGACCTTAGCGTTGATATCGGTGTTGGGATCAAATGCGGTGTTGTAGCCCAGACGCTTCAGGGTCACATTACCGGGGCCTTTGAGCGCGGGGACTTCGGGTGCGGCCTGCTGTCCGCTGCTGCTGGCGGAGGCAGTGGTGTTTGCGGGCTTGGTTTCCGTGGTGGCGTTGCCGCCGCAGGCAGTCATGCTCAGGATCATAACCAAGCAGAGGAACAGCGCGAATACCTTTTTCATCTCGAGATCTCCTTCATTTTAAGATTTGGGCTTTCGCCCGGTTTATTTAACTGCACCGTGCAGTAAAATACAGGTTAGCCCTTGACAGAGCCGATGGTGATACCCTTAATCAGGAACCGCTGCACCAGAGGATACAGGGCGATGATGGGGATGATGGACAGGGTGACCGCCGCGGCGGTCAGGCCTTCCGCCGTGATGTTGGTGGACAGGTTGCTGGTGGTCAGGCCGCCGCTGGTCAGGTTCTCCAGGAAGCCCGCGCCGCTGTTGATGAGGTCGTACAGGTAAACCTGTAGGGTCTTCATGGAGGTGGACTGGGTGTACATCATGGCGTGGAAGTAGTTATTCCAGTAGTTGATGGCGTACAGCAGCGTGACGGTGGCAATGACCGGAGTGGACATAGGGCAGACGATGGAAACCAGAATTCTCAGGTCTCCCGCGCCGTCGATGCGGGCGGATTCCTCGATGGTCTCAGGCAGGCCCTCAAAATAGTTCTTGACGATGAACATATTGAACTGGACGATGGCGAAGGGCAGAATCAGCGCCGCGTAGGTATCCAGAATGCCCAGCATCTGAACCACCATGTAGGCCGGCACGATGCCGCCGAAGAACACCATGGAGAACACATACAGCAGCGTCACCGGACGGCGGCCTTTGAAAGAGGGCTTCGACAGGGGGTAGGCGGTGCTGATGCTGACCACCACGGAAATGAAGGTGCCGACGATGGTAACAATCAGGGTGTTTTTCAGCGCGGTAAAGAACTGGGTCTCGAAGAGAATGTAGCGGATGGTTTCCAACTGGAACCCTCTGGGCCAGAACCAGACCGCGCCCTGAGCTACATATGTGCCCTTGCTGAAGGCCTTACTGACCACGTGCAGGCAAGGCAGGATCGCGACCAGCGCGAAAATGGTCATCAGAACATACGCGAGGCCCGTTACGAATTTTTCGCTGGCATCCAGAGCGATGCCCTTATGCTTTCTTTTTTTCAGAACTTTTTTCGCCATAACGGGAACCTCCTTACCAAATGCTTCTGCCCAGTGTCTTCTTGCTGACGGTGTTGGCGCCAACAATCAGGATGAAGGCAACCACTGCGTTAAACAGTCCCAGGGCCGTTGCCAGGGAGAAGTCCGCCTGGCCCAGACCGATGCGGTAGACGTAGGTTTCGATGATGTCCGCCACATCGTAGACCGAGGGGTTGTAGAACACCAGAACCTGCTCGAAGCCGGTGGTCAGGATGTAGCCGACCTTCATAATCAGCATCAGGACGATGGTGGGCAGCAGGCCCGGCAGCGTAATGTTCAGAATCTGCTGGAACTTGTTGGCGCCGTCCATCTTTGCCGCCTCGTAAAGGGTGGGATCGATACCTGTGATGGCGGCCAGGTAAATCACCGTGTTATAGCCGATCTCCTTCCAGCCCTCCGTGAATATCAGGATGCCCCGGAAGACGCCCTGATCACCGAAGAAGTTGATGCGTTCACCGCCCAGGGCGCTGATGACGCTGTTGACAATGCCGTAGGAGCCCAGCAGGGAATAGAAAATGCCGAAGATCAGAACCCAGGAGAAGAAGTAGGGCACATAGATCATGGTCTGGCACAGCTTCTGGTAGATGCGGCAGCGGATCTCGTTGAGCAGGATGGCGCACAGAATGGGGATGGGGAACAGCCACAGAATTTTCAGGAAGTTGATGACCAGCGTATTGCGCAGAACCTTGGCAAACTGGGAGCTGCCAAACAGCTTTTTGAAATGCTTGAAGCCTACCCAGGCGCTTTCCGTGATGGCCTTCCAGGGCGTTTCCGCCGCAAACATCTTGTAATCCTTAAACGCGATTTGCAGGCCCCACAGCGGTAGCAGCTTATAAACGAACAGGAAGAACAGACCAGGAATCAGCATGACGTACAGCACCCAGTGCTGCCTGAAATAGTTAGCCATACTGAGGCATTTATGCGTCAGTGGCGAGACGGTTCCGGAATCGCGGCTTGCCAACGCATTCGCAGGCGGTTGTTTCATGTATTTCGCTCCTTTTCTCGGAATTGTTTCAAGCACTTTCGTAATCTTGTAAATTCATCTTAACACTAAAATCGCACAGAGTAAATGTCTCAATTCTTTGATTCATTGTTCAAAATTTCGGATTTGTTGTGCTATCATTACAAGTCGCATTGAAAATAACGTCCGGTGTTGTGCATAGTACACAACACCGGACAGGGTCTCTTTGGTCTGTCTGCTTCGATGCTGAGAAGGGGTTAATAAACGCGAACCTCAAATACGCGGGCATCCGCCGCGCCGTTGGTGGCATCCACACGGATCTGCACCCGATCCGCTGTGACGGCGGGAACCTCCAGAATATTCAGCCGCTGGTAGTTGCCGGTAACCTGCGTTGTCCACACCGGTTCGCCGGCAAGGCTGGCGGTGACAGTATAATCTTTCAGAAGGGTGGGCGCCACACCCACCGGCTCCTTTTCCAGGAACGCCTTGGACACGGAGATGCACCGCTCCTCGGACAGGTCGGGGTCCAGAGTCAGCCGGATCTGCCGGATTTTTACAGGATGCTTCCAGTCAAGACGCAGCCACTGGCCCGCCGCCTGCGTGGAATCGCTGCGCCAGAGGTTGGACTGCCCTCCCTCCTCGCTGCGGGCAATGCCGCTGAGCACCTGCGACGCCTCGAAGCCGGGCATCTGGGAGGAAGCCTCCACCGATGCCTCCCGGGCGAGATCCGCCGGATCCTCGTTGCGCTGGCCGGGGATATAGCAGTCATTTTTCAGCAGCTCCTGCTGTAATTCGTGGATGTGGGTCTGACCGAAGGCTATGGGGGACAGGCCCAGCCGGACAGCCATAGCCGCCGCGGTGCCGGCAGCCTCGCCGCCCACGGCGCAGGTGCCCATGACACGGGTGGAGCCCATAGCCAGCTTGGACGCGCTGATATTTCTGCCCGCCATCATCAGGTTGGAGATGGTGCGGGAGCAGTAGCAGCCGTAGGGGATGGTATACAGGCCGGGGAAGCTGCGCACCCGGGATGGAATCTGACCCTTGGCCCGGAAGCCTCCCGCGACGTGCTCATCCATGGGCCAGCCGCCGTAGGCCACCGCGTCCGAATGCCGGGAATTGGCCAGAATCTCCTGCTCGGTCAGAATGTGACTGCCCAACAGACGGCGGCTCTCCCGGGTTCCCGGCAGGTTGCCGACCCATACCAGCTCGTAATTCTCCGCGCCATGATCGCCGCCGTTTTTGATATGATCCCACACGCCGTAGATGGTGCGGTACAGCTCCCAGCGGATGTCCTCCGCCTGACCGATGATATCCTTCCAGTCGCCGCCCAGCTCAATCCACCAGTAGCCGGACTTGACATCGTATTTTTCAACCAATTGGTCGGCGTGGTCGGCGTAGTCCTCGTCCGGGCCCAGTACCACCACATCATCCGCGTCGTGGTAAACCACGATGTCGCCGTGGTAGCGGTGGACGAAGTCGCTTTCGTCCAGGGTATAGGCCCAGCTGGGTTTGGTAAATTTCACCGGATGGCCCCGGTCCTCAGCCACGAAGTAGATGGTATTGCCCATGGTTTCGCCGTCTGCCGCGGCGGGAGCGTCCTTTTCCCCGTAGGTGCGGCAGTCCTCCCGGCCGATGGCGTACTCCGCTCCGGCGAAATAGCCCAGCGTTCCGTTGCCGGTGCAGTCCAGATAGATCTTGCCCTTCAGGCCAAACCGTTTTTCGGTGGTCATCTGGTAGCAGTCCACCCACTGAATCTCCTGACCATCGGAGTGGACGGTCTCCATGGTGGTGTTCATATAGACGGTAAGGTTCTCGGTCTGCATGGCGGCAGACCACAGAACGCCGTCCCAGATGGAATAGTTGTAGCTGTCGTTGAGATATTTATTTTCCAGCTGCAGCTCCATCAAAATCCCCGTTTCCGCGGCGTTTTTCTTGCCCCAGTGGCAGGACGCGCCGGAAATGTGCATACGGGTTTCGGAGCTGGCGTTGCCGCCGAAGACGCTTCGGTCCTGTACCAGCACCGTCTTCGCGCCCTCCCGGGCAGAGGCGATGGCCGCGCACAGGCCGCTCATGCCGCCGCCGATGACAACGACCTCAAATTCCTGCATGACCGGGGGATTCAGGGAAGGCGCGGGGGTTTCCTGAATGAAATGTTCCATACTTGCTTCTCCTTATCCTGTTTCATACGGTGGGGTAGGTGCTTACGGCATCCGGGGACGGCTCCAGCATCACGCCGTCCGAGCGCAGGACAGAGCGCAGTTGGGCCACATCAATCTGTCCCGGCTGGCAGTTCTGCTTGACAGCCATAGCCGCCGCCACACCGGCACCCTGGCCCATGGCCATCAGCGGCGGCATGACCCGCAGGGAGGACATGGCCACGGAATCCATAGAACCGCAACGCCCGGCGAACATCAGGTTGGAAATGTCTTTGGAAACGGTTGAGCCATAGGGAATGCCGTAGGGCATGACCTTCTTGACGATAGTGCTGGCGCCGCCGCCGTCATGGATGTCAATGATGTAGGAGCCGATCCCGATGGTGGTCTCATCAATCACGCCGTTCAGCAGGTCCTCTTCCGTCAGGGTGTCGATGCCGTGGAAGCGGCGGGTTTCCCGGATGCCCAGGAAGGGATAGAACCGCACCAGCCGGGCATTCTCAAAGCCGGGCATATACTGGCGCAGAACCTCGATGAGCTTCAGGTTCTGCAGGTGGCCGTCGATGGTAGCCCGGGTCAGATCCCGGACATCGCTGCCGTCCACACCCATGTGACGGGTACAGTTCAGGTTGACCCGTCCGGGGGTCAGGGTCTGAATGGAAATCAGCGTGTCCCGGTCAACGGGCAGAATGCCCTGCTCCTTCAGCCGGGTGAACAGCTTCCGGAATGCCACCACCACATGGTGGTCGGGATTGGTGCGGTAGTAGCTGGCGTCGTAATGGGGCCCGACCTCGATGGTGGGCGCCAGAACGGTCTCCTCCGGGTGCTCCGCCAGATAGTCCACCAGTTCCTTCTCATTGACACCGTCCACGGTGCACATCAGCGTGGGGGGCTGCAATTTGCCTGTCCCCTTCTGACCCATCTCAAAGGTGGCGCCGGCCAGATACCCCACGTCGCCGTCGCCGGTGGCGTCGATGAACACGTCGGCGCTGACCTCGATTCTGCGGCCCTTGCCGAAGAGGGTCACGGACCGGAGTCTGCCATTTTCCACATTGGTGTCGATGACCTGGGTGTACAGCAGAATGTCAACCCCAGCTTCCGCGCACTTTTCGAAGGCCACGACTTTGAAGACCTCCTCGTCGTAGATCGTGACGGAGTCGTGCATGGGGCACCAGTGATGGGGGCTGCAGGCGCCCTTCTCGGTCAGGGCATCCACAAATTCCTGAGCGATGCCCCGGATGACCTGATTCCCGTACAGGTCCAGATATCCCAGCAGGGGCAGACCCAGGGTCAGATTGCCCCCCAGATAGCCGTTCTTTTCCACCAGCAGCACCTTCACGCCCTGTCTGGCTGCCGCGATGGCGGCGGGCAGTCCACCGGGGCCGCCGCCGGCGACAACCACATCATATGTCAGTGTTTCCAGCTTCATTGCATTGTCCTCCTATATTTTATACCACGCGATGATATTTATAAATTGTGGATATTTCACATAAACATCTTATGTCATAACACTTTTTCTGTCAATGTTCCTAATGTTTGATGCGATGTTCAATTGTATTGTCTTTGTCGGGCTCTGAGTTGGAACGGTTGACAAATTTTTTCGCTTCGGTTATGTTATGGGTAGGAAAACCTACCGCCCTGTGTTTTTGCTGCGTGAGGAGGCAGAATATGTACAAAACAATTATCGTGGATGATGAGGAATCTGTCCGTGTGGGCCTTCGGGATCATTTTGACTGGGAGTTTCACGGTGTTACCGTGGTGGATATTTTCCCCGACTGCGCCAAGGCCTATGAGTATGTCCGCAGCAACCCGGTGGATCTGGTGATCACCGATGTGATTACCCCCCATATGGATGGCATTACCTTTGCCAAGCATTTGCAGGAGGAGTTCCCGGCTATCAAAATCGTTTTTATCAGCGGCCACGCGGATGTGGATTTCCTGCGGGGGGCTATGAAGAGCGACGCCTTCGATTATATCCTCAAATCCGTTGACCTGGACGAGCTGTCCACCACCATCACCCGGGTGGTCAAGCTGCTGGACCGGCGAAATCAGGAGAAGAAACGGGTTATGGACATGGAGAACCAGCTCCAGCAGATGATGCCGCTGTACCGGGAGCGGACGCTGAAATCCCTTCTGGAGGGAGACTTTGATGTTTCCTTGGCCTCCAGTCTGGGCCTGAAGCTGGATACTTCGGCGAAGTACACCTGCATGGTTATCCGGATTACCAATAAGTGGAATGTCTGCAAGAACCAGAGCACCACCGAACGGCTGTCTTTGGGTATGCGCATTGAGGAGCTGTGTGAGGAGGTTATTGCGGGCCGTCCGGAAAGTGTCTCCTTCAAGAGCCGGGTATCGGAGTACATCATTGCCCTCAAATGCCAGTCCTCCGACTATGAGCTGGATGTGTTGGAGATTTCCAGCGAGCTTCGCGACAGACTGCTGGACGCGTTTGGCCTGGAAATATCCATCGGCATCAGCGAGCCTGCTCTGCTGTCCGATTTTCAGGACGCCTATAACGAGGCCTGCGAGGCAATTGAGCTGCGCTACTATCTGGCGGAGGACAGCACTGTGGCGGTGAAGAAATACACAGAGCTGCAAACCATGAAGGAAGCCCGGGAATACGTGGAAAAGCAGCTGCCAAACGCCATCCTCAGCGGTCAGCAGGGGCAGGTGGATGCGGTGCTGAACCAGACCTTCGCCAATGTCCGGGGCATGGATGACGATGAGCGGGACAATTTCATGCTCTTTGTGCTGATGCTGCCCTCCCGGTCACTGCCCAACC
>JALFXH010000066.1 GCA_022786965.1 Clostridiales bacterium | reverse complement strand
GCGGTGTTCGTGCCCTATCTGTGCCTGCTGGCCGGTCACTGGTTCTGCTTCCTTGTCACAGCAAATGACCCCCGCAACCAGAACCGGAATTGGAAGCCCATCCGGCTGGTGCTGTGGATTATGCCGGTGCTGTCCAATATCATCGGTATCATCATGTACAGCCTGGCACTGGGTGTCCAGGTGTCCGTCAGCGGGATTATGATTGCCACACTGGGGTTGATGTTTGTTGCCATCGGCAACTATCTGCCCAAGTGCCGCCAGAACCACACCATCGGCATCAAGGTGCCCTGGACCTTCGCTAGCGAGGAGAACTGGAACGCTACACACCGCTTCGGCGGCCGGGTCTGGATGATCGGCGGCGTGGTGATGATGCTGGCCGCCTTCCTGCCCACCGGATGGAGCGCGGGGGTGACCGTGACGGCGGCGGTGCTTCTGTCGGTGGTGCCCATCGTCTACTCCTACTGCTATTACCGAAAACAGGTACAGCGCGGCGATGAACTGAAGCCCATGCCCACCGCTCACACCCGGGTCGGAAAGATCGGCTTGGTCGTAGGACTGCTGATTCTGGCCTTTGTTCTGGTGACGCTGTTTGCAGGCTCGGTGGAGACGACCTTCTCCGATGATTCTTTCACCATCAAGGCCAGCTTCTATGATGATCTGACGGTAGCCTATGACCGGGTGGATAGTGTGGAATACCGGGAGGGCAACGTGCCGGGCAGCCGGGTCTTTGGCGTAGGCAGCTTCCGGCTGCTGCTGGGCACCTTCGAGAATGAAGAATTTGGAGATTACACCCGCTATACCTACTATAAACCGGAAGCCTGTGTGGTGCTGAAGGTGAACGGCAAGACACTGGTGCTCAGCGGCAAGGACGCGGCGGAAACCCAAAGCATCTATCAGCAGCTGCTGGAAAAGACACAGTAAAAAAGCCTTCCCCCGGGGGGAAGGTGCCCCCGAAGGGGGCGGATGAGGAACGGCGACATCCTTTGACGTGGAATGCAGTCAATTCAGAAAGTATTCCCCCAAATGATGCCTTTTTACGAACTGCATTCATAATCGATACATTTCGCCGATCCTCATCAGTCTCGCTGCGCTCGACAGCTTCCCCCCCGGGGGAAGCCATGGGCGCTGTAAGCGCCAGTGCAACAAAATCGTATTTTAGCAGAGAAACCCGGGACGGTTCGCCGCCCCGGGTTTTCTTTTAGAAAACCCGGAAGTTTTCGAAAAATTCCTTGACTGTATGGAAATCATCCACTATAATGTTTGGGACTATGAGAATTATTTCTGAGAAAGGATTTTTGAATATGGCTAAGGAATACAAAATTACCAGCCTGCGTCTTGCTGATCTGGAAAAGGAACTGAACTACCTGAAGACCACCCGGGAACGGGAAATTGCCGCCATGATCGCGGAAGCCCGCTCCTACGGCGACTTGTCCGAAAACTCCGAGTACGATGCCGCCAAGAACGAGCAGGCCAAGCTCTACGGCCGCATTGCCGAGATCGAGGACATCCTGTCCCACGCCGTCATCATCGAGGACGAGAACGAGGCTTCCGGCCGGGTTGGTCTGGGCTGCACCGTAGTTGTGGAGGACGAGAAGGGCAAGCAGACCACCTACCGTATCACCGGCTCTCAGGAGGCCAACCCCATGGAGGGTAAGCTGTCCGATGACTCCCCCTTCGGCCGCAGCATCGTAGGCAAGGCCGCCGGCGAGACCTTCACCGTCAACGCCCCCGTTGGTTCCTTCACCATGAGGGTCATCAGCGTCACCCGTGAGGGCTGAGCCATGGCGAAATTTGTACCCCAGGCAGAAATGCCCCTGTCCGACCAGGTGCGGGTCCGTCGGGAAAAGCTGGATAATCTCCGGGCCGAGGGCTTCGATCCCTTCGTTCAGACCCGGTTTGAAGTGACCTCCGATTCCGCCGCCATCAAGGCCAACTACGAGGCGATGGAGGGCAAGTCTGTCCGTCTGGCGGGCCGTCTTATGAGCAAGCGGGGCATGGGCAAGGTGTCCTTCTGCGACCTGCAGGACAGCACCGGCCGGATCCAGCTCTACGTCAAGTTCGACGAGATGGAGGAGGCTTCTTTCCAGCGCTTTAAGAAGAACGACATCGGCGACATCGTCGGCGTGGTTGGCGACGTGTTCAAGACCGAGCGGGGCGAAATCTCCGTCCGTGTCCATGAGGCTACGCTGCTTTCGAAATCCCTGCTGCCCCTGCCCGAGAAGTTCCACGGCCTGACCGATAAGGAAACCCGGTTCCGTCAGCGCTATGTTGACCTGATGGTGAATCCCGAGGTCAAGCGGAATTTTGTCATCCGTTCCAGATTCATCAAGTTCCTGCGGAGCTATCTGGATAATAGGAATTACATCGAGGTGGAAACCCCGGTGCTGAATACCATCGCCGGCGGCGCGGCTGCCCGGCCCTTCGTCACCCACCACAATACCCTGGACATCGATATGTATATGCGCATTGCCACCGAGCTGCCCCTGAAGCGGCTGATTGTGGGCGGCATGGAGCGGGTCTACGAGGTGGGCCGGATTTTCCGCAACGAGGGCATGGACCCCAAGCACAACCCCGAGTTTACCACCGTGGAGCTGTATCAGGCCTACGCCGACTTCCACGACATGATGGACATTGCCGAGGGCATCATCTCCGGCGCCGCTCAGGAAATCTTAGGCACCTATGAAGTCCAGTGGATGGGCGAGAATATCAATCTGGCCCCCGGTTGGCGCCGCCTGACCATGGTGGAAGCAGTCAAGGAGTATGTTGGTATCGACTTTGATGCCATCACCGATGATGCCGAGGCCGTGGCTGCTGCCAAGGCCAAGGGCGTGGAGCTGGCGGATGCCGCGGAAAAGACCTGGGGCAACGCTCTGTACGCCTGCTTCGACCAGAAGGTGGAGGAGC
>JALFXH010000065.1 GCA_022786965.1 Clostridiales bacterium | reverse complement strand
GTGAAAGATTCTTTCCGCCCGCCGGGGACAGAACCGCCGGAGAAAACAGCATAGCATTCTCCCGCCGTCCATAGGATGCACCGGTATCAGGTTGAACATTCCCTGCACCATACCACAGAGGGCAAGCTTCGGAAAAAAGCGGCACAGGGTAAGCAGGAAAAGACTTGCCGCCGGGCCGGCTGCGGCACAGAGAAACTCCACCCGGTTTTCCAGCGGCCCCGTTTGAATCTGCGCGCCAAAACCACTGATAGTAAGAAGCTCCGGGCGGTGTCCAAAGGCGTAAATTACCGCCAGATGCCCCAGCTCGTGAACAGCCGCCGCCAGCACCGCCCCAATCAGCCAGTCCAGCGGAAGCAGCAGAATCAATGCCGCCATCAGGATAAATGCGGAAGGCTGTATGCGGATCATCCGGCCATCACCTGCTGGCAGAAAACCAGCAGGGCATCCTGAAACGGCGCACCGGCCTTCAGCTGGGTGAGCATATTCTCAAGGGACGCCATGGTGACCGCCGCATCTCCCGGAAAGAGCAGCTTTATGAGCATGGACCGCTGGTCTTTCAGCACGGTATTCAGCAATAGAACAGCAAGCAGACAGGCTGAGAGAATCCAAAATGGAAGGTGCCTTTTTTTCGCTTTCTTTGCTTTGGACACGGATTGGTAGTCAATTCTGTAGCCCATGGGATCACCTCGGGACAGTGTATTCCAGAGGAGGCGCTGTATGCGCTGTTTTCCGTTCTCCTTGGCTTTCACAAATGCTCCAACCAGTGGTTGAGCTTTTCCGTAGAAGGATCGCGTAACTTTGATTCGGACATAAAAACACCGCCTTTCTTACGGAAAGTATGCCGTAAGAAAGACGGATTTTGAAGTGAAATATCCTTCGGATGTGAAATAACGCCTTTGGCATTGTGAAATTCGACGCTGCGCGTCGAGTGAAATGAAATAAATCCCCTGACGCCCGCAGGCATTTCACATGGCGTATGCCATATTTCACGCCGGTCAGGCATTTCACAAATCCCGCAAGGGATTTATTTCGTTGAAAAAAGCACGCCGAAGCGTGCTTTTTTCTGGTGGACCCGAGGAGATTCGAACTCCCGACCCCTACAATGCGAATGTAATGCGCTCCCAGCTGCGCTACGGGCCCGTGATTACTTGAGTATTATAGCGTTGGGATCGCCGGTTGTCAAGTTTTTTCTTCCCTTTTTCCGGAAGATGTGATATGCTGTTGGGCGAGACTTTGTAAGAAGGAGCGAACCAATGCTGACCATCAATGAAATTCTGGCTCAGGAGCTGGGTCAGAAGCAGGAATATGTAGATAATGTGGTGCGGCTCATTGACGAGGGCAATACCATCCCCTTCATTGCCCGCTACCGCAAGGAACTGCACGGCGCTATGGATGACACCACCCTGCGGAATCTGGAAACCAGACTCACCTATCTGCGAAATTTGCAGGATCGCCGGGACGAGGTAAAGAAGTCCATCGAAAATCAGGGTAAGCTGACCGACGAGCTGTCCGCCGCCATCGACGCCGCCGCCACCATGACGGAGGTGGAAGACCTGTACCGTCCCTACAAGCAGAAGCGGCGCACCCGTGGCTCCATTGCCCGGGAAAAGGGTCTGGAACCCCTGGCGGAGGCCATCTTCTCCCAGGATGGTTCCGATCCCGCTGCACTGGCCAAGGACTATATCGACCCTGAGAAGGGTGTGAATACCGTTGGAGAGGCCCTGCAGGGAGCGAATGACATCATCGCGGAAAATCTTTCCGATGACGCCGAAATCCGCAAGTCCCTCCGGGAACTGGTCATGCGCCGGGGCGTGTTCACCTGCAAGGCCGCCGACGATGCCGAGGAGGACGGCGTATACAAATTATATTACGACTTTTCTCAGCCAGTTTCCCGGATGTTGGATCATCAGATTCTGGCTATCAACCGGGGCGAAAAGGAAGATGTGCTGAAGCCCAACGTGACCCTTGTGGGCAACGAGGGCGCGGCGCTGGTGTGCCGGGCGGCGCTGAAGCCCACCATGAATGTATCCAGCTTCGTCCGGGCTGCGGCGGAGGACGCCTATGAGCGGCTGATCTTCCCCTCCATTCAGCGGGAGGTCCGAAACGAACTGTCTGACCGGGCCTACGCCGGGGCCATCCACAACTTCGCCCTGAACCTGAAGCCCCTGCTGATGCAGCCTCCGGTCAAGGGCTTCGTCACCATGGGCCTGGACCCCGGCTACCGCAACGGCTGCAAGGTTGCCGTGGTGGACGCCACCGGCAAGGTGCTGGACACCGCCGTGGTCTACCCTACCTTCAGTGAGCGGAAAAAGCAGGAAGCCATCGCCATTTTGTCCGGTCTGATGCGAAAGCACGATGTGCGCCATATCGCCATCGGCAACGGCACCGCTTCCCGGGAAACCGAGGCCATGACCGTAGAGCTGCTGCGTGCCTTCCCGGAGGCCAGCTATATGATCGTCAACGAGGCCGGCGCATCCGTATACTCCGCCTCTCCTCTGGCAGCCGAGGAATTCCCGGACTATGACGTGAATCTGCGTTCCGCCGTGTCCATTGCCCGGCGTTTACAGGACCCGCTGGCAGAGCTGGTGAAGATCGACCCCAAGGCCATCGGCGTGGGCCAGTACCAGCACGACTGCCCCCAGAAGGAGCTGGATGCCGCTCTGGGCGCGGTGGTGGAGGACTGCGTCAACGCGGTGGGCGTGGATGTGAACACCGCTTCCAGAAGCTTACTCCAACAGGTCTCCGGCCTGACGGCCACCACCGCGAAAAATATTGTGGCCTACCGGGAGGAAAACGGCCCCTTCA
>JALFXH010000042.1 GCA_022786965.1 Clostridiales bacterium | reverse complement strand
TTAGTTGGATGTCAAATCCTGGTAAGGTTCTTCGCGTTGCGTCGAATTAAACCACATAATCCACTGCTTGTGCGGGCCCCCGTCAATTCCTTTGAGTTTCAACCTTGCGGTCGTACTCCCCAGGTGGAATACTTATTGTGTTAACTGCGGCACGGAAGGGGTCAGTCCTCCCACACCTAGTATTCATCGTTTACAGCGTGGACTACCAGGGTATCTAATCCTGTTTGCTCCCCACGCTTTCGCGCCTCAGCGTCAGTTGTCGTCCAGCAAGCCGCCTTCGCCACTGGTGTTCCTCCTAATATCTACGCATTTCACCGCTACACTAGGAATTCCGCTTGCCTCTCCGATACTCAAGGGATACAGTTTTGAAAGCAGTTCCAGGGTTGAGCCCCGGGATTTCACTCCCAACTTGCATCTCCGCCTACACGCCCTTTACACCCAGTAAATCCGGACAACGCTTGCAACCTACGTATTACCGCGGCTGCTGGCACGTAGTTAGCCGTTGCTTTTTCTCCAGGTACCGTCACGTCCTTCGTCCCTGGTAAAAGAAGTTTACAACCCGAAGGCCTTCTTCCTTCACGCGGCGTTGCTGGGTCAGGGTTTCCCCCATTGCCCAATATTCCCCACTGCTGCCTCCCGTAGGAGTCTGGGCCGTATCTCAGTCCCAATGTGGCCGTTCATCCTCTCAGACCGGCTACTGATCGTCGCCTTGGTGGGCCGTTACCCCGCCAACTAGCTAATCAGACGCGAAGCCATCTTTCAGCACATAAAGCTTTGACTCCCAAGGGATGCCCCTTAAGAGTATCATGCGGTATTAGCAGTCGTTTCCAACTGTTGTCCCCCACTGAAAGGCAGGTTCTTCACGCGTTACTCACCCGTTCGCCACTAAGTTGAATACCGAAGCACTCAACCCCGTTCGACTTGCATGTGTTAGGCACGCCGCCAGCGTTCGTCCTGAGCCAGGATCAAACTCTCAAAAAATTGTATCCTAAACCCTTTCAGGCTTAAAATCATTTTTTGAATAATTTGCTTCTAGCATAATTACTCAAGAATTTTCGTTGGCTGTTTTTTCGCTTACGCTTAAACAATCCATTAATTGTCCAAGGTGTTAATTTCGTCTTTACGTTATTCAATTTACAAGGTACAGACGCGCTTTCTGCTTTCGCAGGAAGCTTTTAAATTATATCACGCTCATTTCCGTTTGTCAAGAACTTTTTTCAAGTTTTTTCGAACTTTTCTGAGGTGATTTTCCTCGTTTCCGCTTCCGCGGGCAACTCGGTTAGTTTAGCACAGATGATTCCATTTGTCAAGAACTTTTTGACATTTTCTTCCAAATTTCTCCATCTTTCGCTCTTCACCGCCGCTCTCGCAGACAGCTTGCGTATATTATCATATGTGTTCCATTTTGTCAAGTGCTTTTTGCCGGTTTTTAGCGCTGATTTTTCCTGTCCTCCGGGTGCAATCTTTTGTCCCTGTATTTCTGGTTTTTCAGCCGTCTTCTTACCAATCCTCTGCCGGAGGGAAACAAGGTGATATAGGGCATACCCAGGCATTTGAGCGTTGCCAGATGCCATATCAGTATTACAACTCCCGCAAGTATCCCCCATATTCCCGCAAAGGTCGCCAGCACGCCCAATCCAAACCGCCATACCCGTATAGCTTCCGCCATGTCCCTGTTCGGCAGGATGAAGCCGCACACGCCTGCAATACTGACTACGATCAATACAACCGGAGAAATCAAGCCCGCGTCCACTGCCGCCGTACCCACTACGATACCACCGATTGTCGAAACCGATTGTCCAATCGCCTGCGGCAGATGAATGCCGGACTCCTGCAGCAGCTCAAAGGCAATCAGTAACCCCAGCGCCTCCGCAGCCGTGGAAAAGGGCACCTCCTGCTTGCTTGTCAGGATAATATTCAGCAGGCGCTGCGGCACCCATTGGGGATGAAACTCGATCAGCGCAATATACAGAGCGGGCAGCAGCAGGTTCAGCAGCAGCGCCCCATAGCGCAGTACCCGAATGCAAGAAGCGGAGATATAGTCCCGGCTCCTGTCCTCCATGCTTTCCATGAGGTAGCCCACATTGGCTGGGGCCAGATAGGCCAGCGGCAGACCATCTACCATCAGTCCCACCCGTCCATCCAGCAGGCCCTGGCAAAAACGATCAGGACGCTCCGTGTACTGTATCAGCGGAAACGCCGTCCTTCGGGAGCCGGTGACGTATTCCTCCACTGCCGACGGAGACAACAGGCCGTCAATATCGATGGATTCCAGCCTGTCCTTCATCCTTTGTACCAGCTCCGGATTTGTCAAACCATCCACCCACACCACTGCTACGTTGGTCAGACTCCGCTGTCCCACCGTGGCCGCGTAGATTCGCAGGTCCGGCGTCCGCAGATGCCGACGCAGGAGACTGGTGTTAATCCGGATGGTCTCCACGAAGGCATCCTTGGGGCCTTTGACGGTGTTCTCCACCTCCGGTGCGTCCGGCCCACGGTTGACACCGGTTTTAATTTCAAAAGCGATAGCCCCCACGCCCGGGAACAGCACCACGCAGAAGCCGTTGACCAGCTTCTTGAAAACCGTCTGCAAATCCTCGCAGGGCACCGCCACGCTGTTATAAACCGCGCCGTGAAGGGCCGCGTCATAGAGCTGCGCCAGGCTGCCGCCCCGGAGATTCTCGGAGATGGGCTTCAGAATGTATTCCGACATATCTCCGCCAGACACCAGCCCGTCAATGGCATAGGCATATAATGTATACTCCCCGCAGTGCAGAATCCTTGGTATAAAGTCGTCTGCCTGTGTAAATTGCTGCCGGATCTCCGCATCCGTCACTGCCCTCACCTCACTTAGAACAGTCTGCCCGGATATTGCTTTTTTTACTCAGAAATGGTATACTTCTTTATTATTGTGATGGGAGGGTTCCTTCATGAGCGAAATCAGAAGCATTCAGCAGAAGACCCACAACCGATACCTTAACTATTATGAGCTGGAAGCCGTCCACCGGGACGGAAGCGTGTCCCCTTACTATATGGCCTCCCGGGCAAAGGAGGTTAAGCATCTCAAGGCTGTGACCCATGAGAATAAGCCCGACGGCGTAATTCTATACGGCGTGTACGGCGAAGCGAAGGACCGGGTGGTGCTGATCCGCCAGTACCGCTATCCGCTGGGAGATTACGTCTATGAGTTCCCCGCGGGCCTTGTGGAGGAAGGCGAGGAAATGGGCGCGGCGGGCATCCGGGAGATGTACGAGGAAACCGGTCTTGTTTTCACCCCCGTGGATGCGGGCTGCTGTTCCCGTCCCTTCTTTACTACCGTGGGCATGACCGACGAAAGCTGCGGCATGGTCTTCGGCTATTGCAGCGGCGAGCCTACCAGCGTGCACGAGGAGGCTTCCGAGGAGATTCAGGTGATTCTCGCCGACCGGGCAGAAGCAAAGCGGATTCTGCGGGAGGAAAACGTGGCGCTTATGTGCGCCTATATGCTGATGCACTTCATCGCCAGCTCAGGGGACCCTCTGGCATTCATTCAGAAATAAGGAGAATAAATATGTCTCATACCATCGCCGCCGTGTCCACCGGCAGTCAGGTCAGCGCCATCGGTATCATCCGGCTGTCCGGTGACGATTGCATAGCCGTCGCGGACAGGGTGTTCACATTGAACAACAAGAAATCTCTGTTGGAGGCTTCTGATCGCCGCCTGTATCTGGGCACCCTCCACGACAAGCAGGGACGGGCCATTGACCAGTGCATGGCGGTGGTATCCCGGGGACCTCACAGCTATACCGGGGAGGACACGGTGGAATTTCACTGCCACGGCTCTCCCGCCGTGCTGGCCGCCGGGCTGGAGGCCCTGTATCTGGCGGGGGCAAAACCCGCGAAACGTGGCGAATTCACCAAGCGTTCCTTCCTGAACGGCAAGCTGGACCTGACCCAGGCGGAAGCGGTCATTGATCTGATCGAAGCCGACACCGCCGACGCCGCCGCCAATGCCGCGGGACAGGTGGGGGGCGTGCTGCAAAAGAAGCTTGCCCCCATCTATGACGATCTGGTAAACCTGTGCAGCCACTTCCACGCGGTGCTGGATTACCCGGACGAGGATATCGAGGATTTCGGCCTGCAAAATTACAGCGGCAGCCTAAAAAGTGACGCCCGGCAGCTAGATACCCTTTTGCAAACTTACGGACAGGGGCGGATTCTGAAGCAGGGCGTGTCCGCCGCCATCGTAGGAAAACCCAACGTAGGCAAGTCCAGCCTGCTGAACGCGCTTGCCGGCTACGACCGCTGTATCGTCACCGACATTCCCGGCACCACCCGGGACACCGTGGAGGAGACTGTCATGCTGGGTTCCACCCGGCTGCGGCTTCTGGACACCGCCGGTATTCACGAAACCGCGGATACCGTGGAATCCATCGGTGTTGAGCGCTCCCGGCAAGCTATTGAAAGTGCAGATCTGGTACTGTTTGTCTGCGATGGCTCCAAGGAGCTGACCCAGGCGGACTACGATATCATCGATCTGTGCAGTGAAAAGGAAAACGCCATCGCCCTGATCAACAAGGCCGATTTGGGCAGAGAGGTAGACCCCGGCGATCTACCCTTCCTCTGGGTGGTGCCCGTCTGCGCCAAAACAGGCGACGGCCTTGACCAGCTGGCTGCTGCCGTGGATGCCCTGTTTGAAAACGACACACCCTGCGATGGCTCCATCCTCACCAACGCCCGGCAGTACGACGCCTGCCGCCGGGCTTACGAAGCCATGCTGAACGCCTTGAAGGGCCTCCAGCTGGGTCTGACCCCCGATGCGGTGCTCACCGATGTTGAGGAAGCCATGGAGGCTATGGGCGAGGTCACCGGCGCCACCGTCCGGGAGGACATTACCGCCAGAATTTTTGAACGGTTCTGCGTGGGAAAGTAGGAAAAGGAGAATATAGTTAACTAAGCCTTCCCCTTTGGGGAAGGTGCCCCCGCAGGGGGCGGAAGAGGGCAGAGCCACTTTGGATACACAGGCATTTCGGCGAAATGGAATGAACCTCTTCCAACCTCGCTTACGCTCGGCCACCTTCCCCAAAGGGGAAGGCTTTGGTACGCTAAAGAACAATATACATGAATAAGGAACAACCACTATGATTTATCTCGACAATTCCGCCACCACCAAGCCCTGCCCGGAAGCGGTGGAGGCCATCACCAAAGCCCTGACGGAGAACTGGGGCAACCCTTCCGCCCTGTACAATTTCGGCATCGACACCGCAAAGCTTTTGCGGCAGGCACGGCTAAGTGTCGCCGCCGCCATGGGGGCTGAGCCGGACCGGGTGTTCTTCACCTCCGGCGGCACAGAGGCCGACAACTGGGCCGTTTTCGGTACGGTGAAGCGCATGGGCAAGCGGGGCAAGCATATCATTACCACCGCCATGGAGCACCACGCCATTCTAAACTGTATGGCGGATCTGGAAAGCCGGGGCTTTGAGGTCACCTATCTGAAACCCGATGCCATGGGCCGGGTGTCCGCGGACGACCTGAAAGCCGCCCTGCGGAAGGACACCATTCTCGTCTCCATTATGATGGTCAACAACGAGGTTGGCTCTGTCATGCCCATCGCTCAGATGGCGAAGCTGACCCACAAGCTCTGTCCCGACGCCATTTTCCACACCGACGCGGTGCAGGGCTTCCTGAAGGCCCCCTTCGCCGCGAAAAATCTAGGCGCCGACCTGATTTCCGTGTCCTCCCACAAAATCCACGGCCCCAAGGGCGCGGGGGCGCTGTACATCTCCCCAAGGCTTAAATCCTTCCCGCCCTTGCTCCTGGGCGGCGGTCAGGAGAGCGGCTATCGCAGCGGCACCGAGGGCGTGCCCGCGATTCTCGGCTTTGCCGCCGCCTGCGCCGCGGTCAGCGCCACATTCCGGGAGGACTGCCAACGTGAAAAAGAACTGATTTCCGAATTCTCGGAAAAATTCGCCGCTTTGGAGGGTATCACCGTCAACGGTGCCCATGAAGCGCCCCACATTCTGTCCCTTGCCATTCCCGGCATTCCTGTGCAGAACACCATCAACATTTTGCAGGATCACGGCATCTGCGTCAGCGCGGGCAGCGCCTGCGCCAAAGGCCACCGCAGCCATGTGCTCACCGCCATGGAACTTCCTCCCGCAACCATCGACGCTTCCTTCCGGATTTCCCTGTGCCGGGACACAAACAGGCAGGAGCTGGATACCCTGTACGCTGTTATCCGGAACGAAATTCTTCCCAGAATTCGTTCAATATGAAATCCTTACCAAAGAAAGTTTCAGGAAAAATGCGCCAATTGTGAAAATCGGCGCATTTTTCTTTTTTCTGCAACTCTTCTATAAAAAAGTTGCAAATCCCTCTTGTAATTTCCCACGGTATCTGTTACAATGCGTAAGTCAAAATCTTTCTATGGAGGACATTTGTACATGAGTTACATCGACGAAACACTGGCTCGGGTCAGGCAGCAGAACCCGGACCAGCCGGAGTTCAACCAGGCAGTTTACGAGGTGCTGGAATCCCTGCGCCCCGTAATCGAAAAAAACGAGGATGCTTACCGCCGCGACGCGCTGCTGGAGCGGCTGACAACCCCCGAGCGGGCCATTATGTTCCGGGTGCCCTGGGTGGACGACAAGGGACAGGTGCAGGTCAACACCGGTTACCGCGTGCAGTTCAACAGCGCCATCGGACCCTACAAGGGCGGCCTGCGGTTCCATCCCAGCGTCAATCTGAGCGTTATCAAGTTCCTGGGCTTTGAGCAGATCTTCAAAAACAGCCTCACCGGCCTGCCCATTGGCGGCGGCAAGGGCGGCTCCGACTTCGATCCCAAGGGCAAGTCCGATCGGGAAGTCATGGCCTTCTGCCAGAGCTTCATGACCGAGCTGTGTAAGTACATCGGCGCGGACACCGACGTCCCTGCCGGTGATATCGGCGTAGGCGGCCGGGAGATCGGCTACCTGTTCGGTCAGTACAAGCGCATCCGCGACCTGTACGAGGGCGTGCTCACCGGCAAGGGCCTGAGCTACGGTGGCAGCCTGGCCCGTACCCAGGCCACCGGCTACGGCCTGCTGTACATCACCGAGGAAATGCTCCGGTGCAACGGCAAGGACCTGAAGGGCAAGACCGTGGTGGTCTCCGGCGCCGGCAACGTGGCTACCTACGCCATCGAGAAGGCCTGGCAGCTGGGCGCCAAGCCCGTGACCTGCTCCGATTCCAACGGCTGGATCTACGATCCCGACGGCATCGACGTGGACACCCTGATCGAGGTCAAGCAGGTGCGCCGCGCCCGTCTGACGGAGTACGCCAAGGCTCGTCCCAACGCCGTGTACCACGAGGGCAAGGGCGTGTGGACCACCAAGTGCGACGTGGCTCTGCCCTGCGCCACCCAGAACGAGCTGCTGCTGGACGATGCCAAGGCGCTGGTGGCTAACGGCTGCTTCGCCGTGGTGGAGGGCGCCAATATGCCCACCTCTCTGGACGCCACCAAGTTCCTGCAGGATAACGGCGTGCTGTTCGTTCCCGGCAAGGCTTCCAACGCCGGCGGCGTGGCCACCTCCGCTCTGGAGATGACCCAGAACTCCGAGCGTCTCAGCTGGACCTTCGAGGAAGTGGACGCCAAGCTGAAGGACATCATGGTGAACATCTTCCACAATCTGGACAATGCCGCCAGAGAATACGGCATGGAGGGCAACTACGTTGCCGGCGCCAACATTGCCGGTTTCCTGAAGGTTGCCGACGCCATGAAGGCTCAGGGTATCGTGTAAAGTTTGTAAAAAAGTCCCGGATTTCCGCAGAAATCCGGGACTTTTATATTGTATCGAGAAACCGGCGCACTTCTTTCCTGTTTTTCAGCACCACAGCCTTTGCGTGCTTTGCTTTCGCAAGGTAGGTGTAATTGCGCACCCGGTTATTTCTGTTGAAATTCCAGATCCATTTGACGAATTCCCAGCTGAACCGTTCCGGGCACCCCGCCGGCATATCCGGGCGTGTCTTTCCGCGGTTACTCGTAATCCGCTGGCACATTCCCAACAGGCACGCCCAGCGGCTAAAATCCAGATAGATCACCGTGTCGCATTTCATTAGCCGTGCTTCCATGGTGCGGCTGTAGTTGCCATCGATGATCCAGCGCTCCATTTCCAGAGCCATGGCAAGACGGCTGTCAAACTCCTCCACGGTCACGTTCTGCCAGTTTTCTTTCCACCACAGCTGATCCAGATGCACCACCGGCAGGCCCAGCTTCTGCCCCAGCTGGCGGGCCAGCCTGCTTTTTCCGCTGCCGGAGCAGCCAATAATCAGGATTCGTTCCATGTTTCACCTTGATTCCTTTTTTATCTTTCTTACGTTTCATTATGAAAAATTGATGGGT
>JALFXH010000020.1 GCA_022786965.1 Clostridiales bacterium | reverse complement strand
GGGGCTTGCCCCCGCCGTGTAGGTCTATGCTTCCGCTTTGCGGACGGCGGGGGCAAGCCCCCGCCCTACAGTGACGTTTACAACAATCAGCCCTTAATGACCAAAGCCCGGAGGGCGTGGCGAACCATTTCCTCCGTGGATGCGTTGGGGTCCACGCCCTTGAGGGCTGCACTGATCTCGGCGGGAGAATAGCCCAGCTCCTGCAAGGCCGCGTGGGCCAGAGCCGCGCTGCTCCCCTGCTGCACCGGAGCGGCAGCAGCGGTTCCCGCGGAGAAATCCAGTTCCATGCCTCCGCCGCCGATTTTATCCTTCAATTCCAGAATAATCCGCTGGGCAATCTTCGTGCCGATGCCCTGGGCGGCGGTGAGCATTTTCTCATCGCCGGTCATGACAGCCAGGGTAAAATTCTGAGGCCCGCCGGCGGACAGAATCGCCATGGCCGCCTTGGGGCCAACGCCGTTGACGGAGGTGAGCAGCTCATAGCACCGCTGCTCCTCCCGGCTGGAAAAGCCGTATAAATCAAAGGCATCCTCCCGGATGGATTCGGTGATATATAATTTCGCGTTTTGATTCAGCTTGAGCTGCCCGGCGGTATAGGCCGTGACCCGGCAGCCGTAGCCAACGCCGCCGCAGTCGATCACCGCCAGCCCCGGCTCCAAAACCGTCACCGGCCCGGAAACGTAATATAGCATTGGGAAAACCTCCATACACATTGTAGGGCGGGGGCTTGCCCCCGCCGTGCGGGTCTGTTTGCCGCTTCGCGGATGGCGGGGGCAAGCCCCCGCCCTACAGGTGCCGCTGTGCCTGCGCCAGCAGCGACGTGCTGGACCGGGCGTGGCACAGGGCAATGGCCACGGCATCCGCCGCGTCATCGGGCTTTGGCACGGCGCTCAGGTGAAGCAGACGCTTCGTCATATCCTGCACCTGATGCTTGGTGGCGCTGCCGTAGCCCACCACCGCCTGCTTGACCTGCATGGGCTTGTACTCAAAAACAGGCACCCCCGCCTGACGAACCGCCAGCAGGATCACCCCACGGCTCTGGGCCACGTTGATGCCCGTAGTCACATTGTGACCGAAGAACAGCTCTTCGATGGCCACCGCCTCCGGCTGGCAAGTGCGCAGAAGCTCCGTCATGTCGTTGTAGATCACTTCCAGCCGCCAGGCGAATTCCGTATTGGGCGGCGTGGTAATGGCGCCGCAGTTGAGAAGCTGATACTGCCCCCGCTGGGCCTCGATGAGGCCGAAGCCGGTGATGCCGTACCCCGGGTCGATCCCCAAAATCCGCATTACAGCCCTCCTCTGGCAATATTGACAATCTGCCAGACCACAAACAGCAAAAACAGCACAAGGCCGATCCGCGCGCCCCAAACCTGCCAAAGGGGCCGGGGCTCATAGCCCTCCTGCCGCTCCAATTCTTCCTTTTCCTCCATGGGTTTCACCTCTTCGGTATATCATAGCACATTTGTTTCACAATTCCTAGAAAAATTTCAGAAAAAACAGTTGACAATTGACAGTTGACAGCTGACAATGAAGGAGTCGGAATTGTAAATTTAAGGAGATCACAATATGCTGACTCAATACAAAGAAAAATCACCCGTCCGGGGCGTACTATTTGACGTGGACGGGGTAATTCTGGACACGGAGTGCCTGTATTCCCGATTTTGGATGGAAGCCTGCCACTTCTACGGCTTTCCCATGACCAGGCAGCAGGCCCTGCAATTGCGCAGTCTCAACAAAACCGCCGGGCAGGAGAAATTCCACGCCCTGTTCGGCCCCACCGCCGATTACACCACCATCCGCCAAAAGCGCATTGAGCTGATGGATGCCTTTGTAGAGAAGGAAGGCGTCACCGCCAAGCCGGGGATCTATGCCCTGCTGGATGCGCTGGATGCGCGGGGCATCCCCTGTGCCATCACAAGCTCCTCCCCACAGCAACGGCTTGAGAGCTATCTCACACCCCTGAACCTGTACCATCGGTTCGTGAAGGTCATCAGCGGCTATGACGTGCCCAGGGGCAAGCCGGAGCCGGACATCTATCTGCGGGGCGCGGCGGAGCTGGGCCTCAAGCCGGAAACCTGCCTTGCCCTGGAGGACTCCCCTGCCGGCATTCTGTCGGCATCGCGGGCAGGCTGCCTGCCGGTGCTGATTCCCGATCTGGACACTCCCGGTGAGGATACACTGTCCCTGCTGTACGCCAAGGCGGATACCCTGGCGGATGTTATTACCTTACTATAAACGAAAAAGAGAGGAACCCCCCATGGATATTCAGTCCCGTTTTACACTTTGGAAGAAAAAGGCAATCGATGACCCGGATCTGGCGGCGGAATTGTCCGGTCTGACCAGCGAACAGGAGATTTTCGAACGGTTCTACCGGGATCTGGAGTTCGGCACCGGCGGCCTGCGGGGCGTCATCGGCGCGGGCACCAACCGGATGAACATTTATGTCATCCGCCGGGCCACCCAGGGCCTGTGCAACTACCTGAAAGGCACGCGCCTACCCCAGTCCATTGCCATCGGCTACGACAGCCGCATCAAGAGTGACCTGTTCGCCAGGGAGGCCGCCCGGGTCATTGCCGCCAACGGCCTCACCGCTTACATCTATCCCCGGCTGGAACCCACCCCCACCCTGAGCTGGGCCGTGCGGTACCTGGGCTGCGGGGCGGGTGTCTGCGTCACCGCCAGCCACAACCCCGCCAAGTATAACGGATATAAGGTATACGGCTCTGACGGCTGTCAGATTACGTTGGACGTCGCCGCCGCGGTTCTGAAGGAAATCAGCGCTCTGGATATCTTCGATGATGTGAAGCTCGTCACTGAGGAAGAAGGCCGGGCCGCCGGAAAAATCGTCACCATTGACGAAAGCTGCCTGGAAGCGTTCCTGGACGCCGTCCAGCAGCGCAGCCTGTCCGATGGCGGCAAGCTGGACCTGAAAGTTGTCTACACGCCCCTGAACGGTGCCGGACTGGAATGTGTCAAGAAAATTCTTACCCGTATCGGCATTACGGATGTGACCGTGGTTCCCGAGCAGGAGCACCCCGACGGCACCTTCCCCACCTGCCCCTACCCCAACCCGGAAATCCGGGAGGCCATGGAAAAGGGCCTTGCCCTGTGCCGGAAGGTAAAGCCCGACCTGCTGCTGGGCACCGACCCGGACTGCGACCGGATGGGTGTGGCCGTGCCCGAGGGTGAGGACTACCGCCTCATCACCGGCAACGAAATGGGGGTGCTGCTGCTGGACTACATTTGCCGCAGGCGGCTGGAAAACGGCACCATGCCCGAAAGGCCCGTGGCGGTCACCACCATCGTCTCCACCGACATGGCCGACGCGGTTGCCGCGGATTACGGCGTGGAGCTGCGGCGGGTACTGACAGGCTTTAAGTTCATCGGCGAGCAGATCGCCCTGCTGGAAGCCGCAGGCGAAATTGACCGCTACATCTTCGGCTTCGAGGAAAGCTACGGCTATCTCTCCGGCGGTCACGTCCGGGACAAGGATGCCGTCAATGCCTCCATGCTGTGCTGCGAGATGACCGCATGGTACAAGGCCAGAGGCATGACGCTGGCCCAGGCCATGGACGCCCTGTACATGAAGTACGGCTGCTACCGCAACGACCTTGCCAGCTTCACCTTTGAGGGCGCGGAAGGAATGCAAAAAATGGCAGCCATTATGGAGAATCTGCGCGTCAATTCCCCAAAGGCCTTGGATGGAAAGGTCGTCACCAAAGTGGTGGACTATCAGGCCGGTGTCAGCGGTCTGCCCAGGAGCAATGTTCTGGAATTTCAGACCGATTCGGCCAAGGTGCTGGTGCGTCCCTCCGGCACGGAGCCCAAGGTCAAGGTCTACCTGTCCGCCCGGGCTTCCAATATGGCAGACGCGGCAAAAATGAATCAGAGGATTCTGACAGAGCTGACTGGTCAGTACATGGGGTGATTTGACCCTATAGCAAAGCGAGATTTTGTAGATCCTTCGACTCGCACAGCTTCCTCAGGATGACAGACTAATCATCTATATTGTTCTTTAGCTGAGCAATGCCTTCCCCTTTGGGGTGGTGCTCCGCGCAGCGAATCTGCAATGCCAATGATTGCCGGTGGCAATCATACCTCTATTCATTAAGGTGGCCGAGCG
>JALFXH010000178.1 GCA_022786965.1 Clostridiales bacterium | reverse complement strand
CAAGCCCGTCTATTTAGGCGGGCTTTTTTTGCGCCCATAATTGGAGGTGAAAAGAATAAATAAAAACTTAACCCATGTGAGCCTCTTTTCTGGCATTGGCGGATTAGACTTAGCGGCAGAGGCGGCAGGTTTCCAAACCGTCTGCCAATGCGAGTGGGCGGATTTCCCATACGCTGTTCTGGAAAGTCACTGGCCGGATGTGCCGAAATTCCGTGATATTACTACTTTTACAAAGGAGGCGTTTTTTGAAAAAACAGGACTTGAAACAGTCACCGTCATATCAGGCGGATTTCCATGCCAGCCATTCTCCACCGCCGGAAAACGGAAGGGCTTTGCGGATGAACGCTACCTGTGGCCGGAAATGTGCCGGGTTATTGCCGAACTGCGGCCCGCTTACGTGCTTGGGGAAAATGTTGCTGGCTTCATCAATATGGGGCTCGACAAAACGATTTTTGACCTGGCAAAAGCGGGATACGCTGTTCTCCCATTCGTATTTCCGGCTTGCGGCGTCGGCGCGTGGCATGAGCGCCAGCGAACTTTTATCGTCGCGGCTGATGTTTCCCACACCCCTTGCCTCCGACAAATGCACCAACCGGGATGCGCAAAACCTGGATGTGTTCCTGTCCGAAGGTGGGATCTTCCGCAAAAGGAACAAGAGTGGTGCAATCTGGAGCCTCAGCCTGTCGGCTGCGGTGTACTACCTGACCCCAGCAGCATCGGAGGGGTATCGCTCCACCCTGAAACCGGAGGCGTTTCGGAACAGTTCCCCAACTGCCAACCTGTCGGCGCAGATGATCACCCAAGAGAAGCCGGTTTCGGATACGGCAGCGTTGAACCCGGATTGGGTGGAATGGCTCATGGGATTCCCGAAAGGATGGACGGACGTATCCTTTGGGCCAGAGAGCCAGAAGGAGTGCCCCGCATGACGGAGTGCATGAACGGACGGGTTCTTCGGCTGAAAACCCTGGGCAATGCGGTTTGCCCGCCCCAGGCCTATCCCATTTTTCACTACATTGCCGCCATTGAGACTGGGGCCTGCGTTTCCATCTGCCCCTATGGAGAGGATGGTGGGTGCGGATGAAGGAAATGAAAGCGCCGGAAAAAGTCGCGCAGAAAATGACCCGCGACGGTGCTGTGGCGGAGAATATGGTGACCGGCGAGGTGGACCGTATCAGCCGCCGGGAATCGGAGGCTGATTTTTCTGCCGCGGAGGAAGAAATCTCTTTTGGCTCTCCTTTGGAGCAGGCCGCCCATGCTCATGTCCGGCACCGGGAACACAAAGCTGCAAAGGAAAGTGCCGATGTTGTCCGTGAGGGCAGCGGAGCCCGGCTGCATCCATCTTCCCGGCTGCAATTTTCAGAGGAAGAACGTGCTGATCCTGCTCTGCAGAAGTACATTCGCCGCTCTGACCGGGCGGCGGATAAGCTGGATGGCGCAAAAGAAAAGATTCCTACCAAAACCATTAAGGTAAAGGAACGGGTATTCGATGAAGCCACTGGAAAAGGCAAAACCTCTATCCGCTTTGAAAAGGCAGAGGCGAAGCCCAACGGCAAGCTACGGCAGAATCCACTTTCCCGACCTGTTCAGGAAATTACCCACGCCGCCCACAATGAGGTTCGCAAGGTGGAACAGGAAAATGTGGGTGTGGAAGCGGGACATAAGGCAGAGGAATTGGCGGAACACGGTGTGCTTTATGCCGGGAGCAAGGTGCGGCAGGCTGTATTCCATCACCAAACGAAGCCTTGGCGGGATGCCGCGAAAGCAGAGCAGGCGGCGATCCGGGCCAACGCGGATTTCCTTTACCAAAAAGCACTCCGTGACGATCCGGCGCTGGCATCCTCCAACCCCATTTCCAAGTATCTGCACAAACGGCGCATCCAGCGCAATTACGCTAAAAAGGTGCGGGAAGCGGAGAAAACCGCACAGAATACTGTCTCTACTGCAAGGGGCGTTGCTGCGCGAACAAAGGAGGCGGCACAGGCAGCGGCTTCCTTTGCCCGAAATCACAGCAGAGCTATCCTCCCGGTTTTGGGGATCGGCATGATTCTTGTCATGCTGATAGGCGGTGTTTCCTCCTGCTCCATGATGGCAGGTTCCGGGGTCAGCAGTGTCCTTGGCACCTCCTATCTGTCGGAGGATAGGGACATTCTGGCGGCGGAGGCGGCTTACTGCGCAATGGAAGCGGAGCTGCAGGCGTATCTGGATACCTACAGGAGCACCCACAGCTATGATGAATACCATTTCACTCTGGACACCATCGAGCATGACCCCTATGTGCTGATCTCCATTCTCTC
>JALFXH010000167.1 GCA_022786965.1 Clostridiales bacterium | reverse complement strand
ATACTTCCTCCATAAGGAGGCGGTAAAACATGGTAAAAGGCATATCCCGGCAGGTGATCGTGGTTCACGCGCCGGACCCAAAGCTGTTTGAGCAGGCGATTTTTATTTTGAAGGACAACGTGGGCGAGGGGATTACCGAGGAAGCCCTTTTGAAGGAGGCCCGCAGCGCAATCCGGGGAAGTGGGGAAAGGCCGGGAAAGAAACGGCACTTTTACCTCTACGGCGCGGTGTGGGCGGCAGGCGGCTCTTTTGTGACGGGCCTCATCTGGCTGCTGACGGTGCTGCTGTAACATTCCGAACAACGCAAAGAAAGAGAGAAAACCATGAAACTAGGCAACATAGAACTGCAAAACCCTCTGTTCCTTGCCCCCATGGCGGGGGTTACGGACTGGGCCTTTCGCACCATCTGCGCCAGACTGGGGGCGGATGTGACCGTGACGGAGATGGTGTCCTCCCGGGCGCTGGTGTATCAGGATCAAAAAAGCGCCAAGCTTTTGAGAAAAAATAATGGCAGCGTCTGTGGCGCCCAGATTTTCGGCAATGATCCGGAGATTATGGCCCAGGCCGCGGTGCTGGCTCTGGAAATCTCCGGCTGTGACTTTCTGGACATCAACATGGGCTGTCCCATGCCAAAGGTTGCGAATAACGGTGACGGCTGCGGCCTGATGCGTACCCCGGAGCTGGCGGGGGATATCGTCAAAGCGGTGGTGAAGGCGGTGAATGTGCCTGTCACCGTCAAGTGCCGCTTGGGCTGGGACAAGGGTAGCATCAACGTGCTGGACTTTGCCAAGCGGATGGAGGACAGCGGCGCGGCCATGATAGCCGTCCACGGGCGTACCCGCAGTATGCTCTATTCCGGCGTTGCCGACTGGGACATGATTCGCAAAGTGAAAGAGCGACTGTCCATTCCCGTCATTGCCAACGGCGACATTACCGATGGGGAAGCGGCGGTGCGCTGTCTGAAACGCACAGGTACCGACGGCCTGATGATCGGACGCAGTGTATTCGGCGACCCTTGGATTTTTGAGGAAGTGCGGGCAGCTCTGAATGGGGCAGAATATGAGGGCCGTCCCTGTCTTGCCGATAGAATAGAGGTAGCTGTGGAGCAGTTCCGGCTGTCTGAACAGGATCACGGGGAGCACATCGCCTGCCTGGAAGCGAGGAAGCACTTTGCCTGGTATCTGCGGGGGGTTCCCCACAGCAGCTATTATAAAAATCAGATCACATCGCTGAATACCATGGAGGATATCTACCGGGTGGCGAAGGATGTGGTCAGAGACCTGAAATAGATAAAGTTGACAATTGACAGTTGATAGTTGACAGTTATGGAGTCCCTTCGGGATAATTGAAATAATAATGGTGAAACGAGCAGGTATTCCAGTAAGAATCTTTCGCATTTCACATCTTTGAGCTTATTTTGATTCATCCCGCAGGGATACCACAACTGTCCACTGTCAACTGTTCACTGTCAACTAAATTCCAATTTTCCGATCCGTTATGGTCGAGGGGCCCAAAGGATGTGCGGTGACTGCCTGGGTGCGTAACGCATTGTCAGCGGCGACTCGCCGCGAATAAAAATGGAGCCGCTCCATACCCTAACCCTTGAGGTGAGGGTATGAAGCGGTTTTTCGTTTTGTTTCTGCTGATCCCGGCGCTGGTGCTGCCGGTGCGGGGGGAGACCATCCGCTGGGTGGATTTTGACGTATCCTACGAGTCCATGAAGTACGCGTTGGATCAGGACATTCTGACCGCACAGCAGGAAAAGCATATCTCCTGGATTGATACCCTCGCACTGGCGGCCTGCCGCACCGGGGGAAAGTGCGGCCTGTCTTCTGTCAAGCAGGCGGTATCTGATCTAAAAAAGGACAAGTCCCCGGAGGAGCTGTTGGGAGACCTGTACAAATACTATGCCTATTATCACAACGCCTATTCTGCCGCCCTGGGCGGGCTGGTGGGCAGCTACGCCATCGAAAAAGACGGCCAGTGGGTGCCCGCCTACGGGCTGAAAGCTTTTTCTCCCATTGCCGCAGGCTACGGCTATAGTCACTGCGATGATTTCGGTGTGGCCCGGTCCTTTGGATTTCGCAGAAAGCACCTGGGCAACGACCTGATGGGGGGCCTGGGAACGCCCATTGTGGCGGTGGAGGGCGGCGTCGTGGAAGCTATGGGCTGGAACCGCTACGGCGGCTGGCGCATCGGCATCCGCTCCTTCGACAACAAACGCTACTATTACTATGCCCACCTGCAAAAGGACCGGCCCTTTGCTCCGGGATTAAAAGAGGGGGACATGGTTCAGGCGGGAGACCTGATCGGGTTCATGGGCTGTACCGGCTACTCTGACCGGGAAAATGTCAACAATATTGAGACGGTGCATCTGCATTTCGGCATGGAGCTGGTGTTTGACGAGAGCCAGAAGGAGTGCAATTCGGAAATCTGGATTGATGTCTATGACATCGTGCGCCTTCTGTCCCAGCACCGCAGCAGCATCGTGAAAAAAGCGGAGGGCTGGCAGCGGGCGTACCCTTATCAGGATCTGGACATCATGGCGTATCCGAGAGAGAACGTATCTTCCGGTTTTTGACAGTTATCAGCCGGGCAAACCACAAAAAATCCTCCTTCCGGCATACCTGCATCAGGGTCAGCAGGCAGAAGAAGAGAATCAAAAAGACCACGCATTGTGCGGTGATGGAGCTAACCCGCCCCGCGCCCCAGACGGACGCCAGCATGGCGGACAAAGCCAGCATGGGGGTATGCGCCGGGAGACGCTCACCGGTGATTTTCAGCAGCCGCCGCAGGCTGAGAGTGAAATTTACCAGATGGGTAATGAGGAAGCTGACAAAATACCCCTCCATCCCGTATTTTGGCAGCAGAAGATAGAGAAATGTCACATCCATGGCGGAGGTGAGGATGTTGTAGCGGACGCAGGCTTTCTGCTGCCCCAGCCCTTTGGTCATGGCGTCGGTAATGGCATCGCAGTACAGCATGGGAATCAGGGGTGCGTACAGCCGCAGATACCGCCCCGCTTCCGCGCTGCCGTAAAACCGCAGGCACAACGTGTCCGCCAGCAGGTACATGAGACCGGAAAAGGTAAGCCCATAGAGCATGGCGATTTTCAGACCCCGCCGGGTCAGGTAGGAGATGCGGCCTTTGCTCCCCGCGGCGGCGCACCGGGCCAGCTCCGGGATCAGCAGCTCCGCCAAGCCGAACAGAATGCAGGCCGGGAACATGAGAATGGGAAACACCATGCCGCAGACGGTGCCGAAGCTGGCCAGTGGATCGGAAATCAGGGGATTTTCGGCAAGGCGTCTGGGAACCATGAGATTTTCCACGGTGTTGATGCCGGATTTCAAAATATCCGCCAGCGCCAGGGGAACTGCGGCCTGAAGGAGCCGTTTCCCGATGGGAAAGGGAGCACCTGCCTTGGGACGCTCCCGGTTTCTCAGCAGCACAAGCGTGCACAGCGTCAGACAGCCGCTGGCAAAGCTGCCGAAGATGACGCACTGGCAGGCCCGTCCGGCATCCTGCCCAGCCCAGTATTTCAGCACCAGCAGGGTCAGTCCCATGGAGCACAGCTGCTCGCAGACCTCCACCGCCGCCAGGGTTCCAATGCGGTTTTCGGCGGTAAAGTACCCGGTCATCACGGCGCACAGGCAGGAGGCGGGCAGGAACGCCGCCAGCAGCCGCAGGGCCGGGACGGTGTCTGGATTTCCAGTCCAGTTTTCCGCCAGCCAGGGAGCCATATGATACAGGAGCGCGGCGACAGCGCCGCTGCAAAGGATGCTGTACAGAAAGCAGGCCGACAAAATCCGCGATACGTTATCCGGCCTTTTTTTGCCTAGTTCCTCAGCGGTCAGATACATGGCGGCGGTCCGCACACCGGCGATGCCTGCTACCATGGCGAAGGAACCAACAGACAAAACCAACTGCAATAGCCCAATGCCGGCGGGGCCGATGCGCCCGGAGAGATAGACCTGAAAGGAAGTCCCCGCCAGCCGCAGCAGCAGGTTGACCCCGGTGAGCAGCAGAGCGGAGTAAAAGATCGGAAGCTTTCTGCGCAAAAAAATCCCTCCCTTGTCCACAGCCTATGCGGACAGGGGAGGGGTTATGCTTTTTACGATTCCGGGTTATATTCCCGGCAGTACAGGCTCAGGGGGCAGTTTCCGCAGTCCGGGTTCCGGGCGGTGCAGCAGTCCCGGCCGAACAGGACAATCCGGTGACAAAAGTCGCTGCTTTCCTCCGGCGGCAGAATGGCCCGGAGCTGAGCTTCCACCTTTTCCGGCTCTTTGCCCTGGGACAATCCCAGCCGTCCGCAGATGCGGATGCAGTGAGTGTCGCAGACTACGCTTCCCGGCACAGCATACAGGTCGCCCAGAAGCAGATTGGCGGTTTTTCGGCCTACGCCGGGAATTTTCAGCAGCTCCTCCATGGTGCCGGGCACCTTTCCGCCGTAGTCGGTGAGCAGCATCTGACAGCCCAGCACAATGTCCCGGGCCTTATGCTTGTAAAAGCCGCAGGAGTGGACCAATTCTTCCACATGAGAAATATCCGCGTTTGCCATGGCTTCCAGCGTGGGGTAAGCCGCGAACAGAGCCGGCGTCACCAGATTCACCCGGGCGTCGGTGCACTGGGCGGACAGACGGACGGCAATCATCAGCTCGTAATCCTTACCATAGTGCAGGGCGCACAGGGCATTGGGATAGCGCTGCTTTAGAATGTCAATAATGGCGTTTACTTTCTCTTCCATAGCCAGAATTCCTTTTCGTTTTTTGATCAGTCAGCAATACGGCGAATTGGAATTTACCGCTCTAATGCCTCCCCTTTTAGGGGAGGTGGCCGAGCGTAAGCGAGGTCGGAGGGGTGCACCCCTCAGTCAGCTGCGCTGACAGCTCCCCTCAAGGGGAGCCTTTGGTATCCCCGCAAATTCCAATTTGTCAGTCTGCTGAGTTAACTCTATCAAGCATTTTCTTTATACCATGGATTTGCCGGAAAGACAATTGCTTTTTTACGCTTCGGGCAGGATTCGTTCCGCGGTGAGGGCGGAAATCTCATAGGCAGTTCGTTCCTCGCTGCCGGTCTCCGTGACCTTGGTATAGGCCCTGCTCTGCAGCCGCCCGGTGATTCGCAGGATATCCCGGGTGTGAAACCTGGAACACTCCAATGCTGTGCGGCCCCATGAAATGCAGGGCAGATAGTCCGCCCGCCGGAAGGCCCGGGGCACTGCCAGCATCACGTCGCAGAT
>JALFXH010000152.1 GCA_022786965.1 Clostridiales bacterium | reverse complement strand
TGTCCTCTTTCAGAAAGGAGATGCTGCCGTCTGATTCTACCCGGTAGTCGTAGCCGCCTGCCGGCATTTCCAGAATCGTGTAGGGCATATCCACCACTGGAATTGTTTTTTCCTCACCAACGCTGACGGTGTCCAAAATAGCCACCATGACCTCGGGCTTCACCCTCAGTTCGTCAAACCACAGATCGTAAATCCAGCCCTCGTAGAAATATAGAGTATGCTCATTCAGGACGGTTCGTTCCTGTCCATCCGGCACATCGCTGAAGAACTCCACGGTGACCTCAACGCTGGGCGAACCACCGGCAGAGTAGCCAAGGGTTTCATCCTGCCACTCGGGAAGGGGTAGTTCATGGAGCCAATCCCAGTTGTCCGCGTTGAAATCCTCCGGAATCCGGAATGTGTTTACACCGCCGATGATACTTTCGCCATCGGCAAATTCCCAATAGGCTACATCTAAGCCATCATCTGTCTGTTCGTGGATTTTCTTCTCCCTTTTTTCTGTAATACACCCTGCCGGTATTCGGAAACGGAGGTCTCGAATCACGATGCGTGCTGGGCCAACAATTTGCGTTTCTCCATCCGTTTCTGTTTCCTCCTGCTTTGGATTCAATGCGCAAGCTGCCAGAATCACAAGGCACAGCGCCACGCATAGCACGCTAACCCATACCTTCGGTTTCTTCCATTTCGCCATATTCATTACACGCCCTTTGGTGTCTCCCTCGCCGAAGGCAAGGGGCATACCGGATACGATTCTCTTATGGGTGGCCAGCCGCAGAAGCGCCTGAGAATAATCCGCCCGGATGTGTTCACCCAGCCGCTTAATGACCGCTTCGTCGCAGCTCATTTCCATGTCCTTCCCCGCAAGGCAGAAGGCCAGCCATACCAGCGGATTGAACCAGTGCAGGCAAAGGGCGCAATAGCCCAACAGCTTCCACACAGGGTCGCCCCGGCGGATATGGTGCCGCTCATGGGCAACGATGAACCGGCGTTCCATCATGGGAGTACTGGACGGCAGGTAGATTCTGGGCCGCAGAATGCCCATGACGAAGGGGGAGGAAATGCGGTCGGCAAGATAGATTTCCTCACGCAGCAGCACTGCCTCTGCCAGTCTGCGCCGCAGAATCAGGTACTGGACGATGCTGTACACCGCCATAACGGATGCCCCGCCCAACCAGATGTATGCGGTGATCTGCATGGGAGTCAGTTTCGATTCCGGCTGCTGCGCCGTCTGCGCAGGGACAAATTGCTGCGGAACCGGCGTGGGGATATTCTCCCTGACCGCCTGGGCAACAGGCCGGTAGGAAACTGTGCTGATGCCGGGGGTGGTGGTCACCGGGAGGGGCTTCAGCACCGACAGCCCGGCAGTGATGGACAGGGGGCACAAAAGCCGAAACAGCACCACCGCCCACAGGGCGTAGGAATAGATTTTCGGCGCCAGTTTCAGGAAAAACCGTGCCAGCAGCACCACGGCAATCACAATGCTGCCGGTGAGGCTCATATTGAGAATTCTTGCAAATACAATCTGCATACCCTCACCCCCGCATGGAATCGATCACTTTTTGCAGCTCGTCAATTTCCGCGCCGGACAGCTTCTTCCGGCTGCCAAAGGCCGCGAGGAAGGCAGGCAGGGAGCCTTGGAAGGTATCCTCTACAAACTGCTCGCTTCTGCGGGCATAGAATTCCTCCCGGCTTACCAAAGAAGTTACCTTACCTCCCTCATTCTGGAACAGCCCCCGGTCACACAGCCGCTTCAAAATGGTATAGGTCGTTGTCCGCTTCCAGTTTAGCCGCTCCTCCGCCAGCTCCGCCAACCGGCGGGAGGAAAGGGGTTCGTTATTCCAGATGATATCGGCGAAAATGGACTCCACTTCACCAAGCTTGTATTCCGCCATAATAGGTTCCTCCTTTTTCTACTCTTTGTAGACAACTGTATTCTACTATAAGTAGACAGATTTGTCAACCCAATTCATTCGAATTAAACAAATCCTAATGAGCCCTGAATCGAAAAGAAATCAAAGCATGGGTCAGCAGATCGCAGAACCAGTCAAGCTTATTTGCGTAATTAAGGCTTGAAATTCACATGACGGATATTGTATACTAAGCAGAGCATCCATCTGCCACTTCAGCATCGATTTTGGAAGTGACCCCGCCTGGGAATTTATCAAACAAGAAGAAGCAACATAGGCAGATAACCGCGAAAGCGGATTCTGCCGAACACATTGATATTACACCATGAACAGAGGAACCATCGCCATACGAAACAGCACCGTCAGTTTGCTCACCCAGATTCTGACCATCGTGCTGCAATTTGCCACCCGCAGTGTTTTTATCCGCTATCTGGGTGTGGAGCTGCTAGGACTGAGCAGTACCTTTGCCTCTCTGCTCAGCACCCTGTCGCTGGCAGAACTGGGCTTTCAGTCCGCCGTCGTTTTCAATCTCTACGCCCCTCTGGCAGCCCACGACGAGGATACAATCAGCAAAATCGTCAGCATCTACCGGGTGATCTATCAATTCATCGGCATTCTTTTTATCGTCGCTTCCGTGTGCTGCCTGCCCCTGCTGAAATATGTCATCAAAGGGATTGCGGTTACCAATCTTGTCCGGTGCGTCTTCTTGATTCAGGCCGCCAACACCGCCTGCTCCTATTTTCTTTCCTACAAGCGCAGCGTTCTCTATGCTGATCAGCAGGAGTATTTGTCCAATCTGACGGACGCCGCGGTCAATATCGCCGCCAATGTGATCCAGATCGTTCTCACAGTCTGGCTGCGCAGCTATGTAGTTTATCTGCTGGTGCGGCTGGCTCAGACCATTGCGGGCAATCTGATTGTTCATCGCCTTTGCGCAAAAAAATATCCCTACCTTTGCCGTGTGCCTGTGGACCGTCAAATTCTAAAGCGCATCGTCCATCAGGTAAAGGACATTTTTTTCGGAAAGCTGGCAGGATATGTCTACTCTTCCACCGACAGTCTGGTCATCTCCGCTTTCGTGGGCACTGTTCAGGTGGGTTTTCTGAACAACTATGTGATGATCGCGGGCAGTATCAAAACCATCGCCAACAGCATCACCGGTCCCATTACTCCCATCATCGGCAACCTTCTTGCCGACAGTCAGGAGAAGCAGTCCCAGCGCGCTGTATTTGACAGCTATAATTTTGTGCGGTTTCTTCTGGCAGGCCTGACAGCCGCTCCGATTATCGTTCTGTCGGACTGCTTCATCGAAATGTGGATCGGCACGGAATACCTGATGAGCCGCTCTGTGGTGATTCTGCTGGCTGCCGATTTGTACATCCATATCGTCCACTCCTCCTGCTGCGACTATATCACCGGCAGTGGGCTGTTTGCCTTTGATAGAAGGGTTTCCATGCTCGGCGCGGGCATCAATCTCGTCACATCGGTGCTTCTGGTCAACCGGCTGGGTATTTCCGGCGTTCTCATTGGAACTGTCATCAGTCAGCTTGTCTTCTGGATGTGCCGGAGCTATGGCGTGTTCCGTTATTGCTTCCATACGGGGTGGAGCGCTTATCTGGTCTATTGGGGAAAGCATCTGTACTATCTGGCAGTGTTCTTCGCCGTATGCACCGTCCAAAGTGCCATTTTTTCCATATTGCCTATCGAAAGTTCCCTGGTACGTTTTGTCGTCGGAGGCGTACTGTGCGAGATTCTGTTCCTGATCTCCGCGCTGCTCCTGTGTGGATGGATGCCTGAGGAACGGAGTATTCTGTCCTTCGCCGCAAGGTTCCTGCGCAAGCGTGGTGCCTGATGCGGCTACGACTCGATTGGAAAAGCAGACGATGAAAGCGTACCATGGAGAAAGAAGGGTCCATCAATGAAAGATCGAAATGACCTTTGGCTGGAAAACGTCTATAGCGACGGAACAGCCGCTTTTGTATGCCCGCCCTGCCCAAAGCTGTTTGAAACCGTTACCATCCGGCTGCGTTTTTATCGGAACGCGCCGGTGAAGCACGTTTTTCTGCGTACCATCCCCAATGGTGTGGAAAAATTGATCCCGATGGTTCGCGAAAAAGAAGAAAAAGGACTTGTCTACTACGAAGCCCCACTGCAGATGACGGAAAACCGGATGCAGTATCAGTTCTATCTGGTCTGTGAGGATGTGATCTATTTCTATACCCAGAAGGAGATCACCACCTACGTTCCGGACCACACCTACGACTTTGTGCTGCTGGCAGATTACGTCCAGCCCGAGTGGGTCAAGGACGCAGTATTTTATCAGATTTTTCCGGAGCGCTTCTGCAACGACGACCCATCCAACGATGTACAGTCCGGCGAATACGTTCAGGATGGCCACCCAGCCATTCATATGGAGCACTGGGAGGATACGCCCCTGCCCTATGAGAAGGGCTACTGCATGGACTTTTTCGGAGGGGATTTGCAGGGCATCCGTCAGAAGATACCCTACCTGAAAGAGCTGGGCGTGACGGCGCTGTACTTGAACCCGATTTTTATTGCCCCTTCCGTCCACAAGTACGACTGTCTGGATTACTTCCATGTGGACCCCCATCTGGGTGGAGATCAGGCTCTGGCGGAACTGAGCCAGGCGCTACATCAAAACGGAATGAAGCTGATTCTGGATATCTCTATCAACCACACAGGCATTGCCCACAAATGGTTCAACCGGGATGGGGAATTCTTTGACAAGTCTGTGGGCGCCTACAATAATCCAGATGCCCCGGAACGGGCGTATTATTTCCTCAATCCCGACAACACCTATCACAAATGGCTGGGAGTGGATACCCTGCCCACCCTCAACTATACCTCCGAGGCGTTGCGGGATGTGATTTATCGTAGTGAAGATTCTGTGCTGAAAAAGTGGCTGAAGCCGCCCTACAGCATTGACGGCTGGCGGTTTGACGTGGCGGATACCTTCGGCAGAAAGGACGAGCTTCAGCTGGCCCATACCCTATGGCCGGAAATACGTCAAAGCATTCGGTCGGTCAACCCCCAGGCCTATATCCTGGCAGAGGATTGGGGCGACTGCGCTCAGTATTTGCAGGGTAACGAATGGGACGCGCCTATGAATTACTTTGGCTGCGGCAGAGTGATCCGACAGTTTTTGGGAGAACCGGATCTGTTCATGGCGAGAAACCCCATTCTGCGCGGCATACCTTACCGGATGACGGCGCAGGATGTGAAAAACCGTGTAATGGAGCACCTCGCGAAGCTGCCATATGTAATGTGGGAGAATCAGTTTAACCTCTTTGACAGTCACGATGCCAGCCGCCTGCACAACAATCCCAGGATTACGCCGGAAGGCTACCGGGGCGCGGTTATTTTCCAGTTCCTGCTCACCGGCGCGGCATCCATCTACTACGGAGATGAGGCGGAAATTGACGGAACACTGGGCACCAATGAGGGATGCCGCTATCCCATGCCCTGGAGCAAGGACATTCCCTCCTGTCGCGCTTATCAGTTGATTCATACCCTAGCCCACCTGAAAGCAGACCATAAAGCGCTGCGGCAGGGCGGCATGAAATTCCTGTATGCTGAGGGCAATGTGATTGCCATTGCCCGGTTCTGGAAAGACGATGTATTTGTCGGCGTGATTTCCACAGAAAAACAGGATGTGAAGATTCGTTTGCCCCTGGGCGCGGTAGCCGCGTCCAAACCGCGAAACAGCACAGACATCTTCGGTACGCCTCTGGAATACCGCCCGTTGGACAATACCAGCATCGAATTGACTGTTGCAGCCGGGCAGTCCTATCTGTTGGCGTGCCGATAACGATAAACAACACCTGAATGCGGTATCATACGCATTTGTCTTTGCTTGATTTTTGCTTCAAATCATGATATAGTGAGCCTATCCTGTAGGGCAGTGAAGTTCTATGCTTCACTGTCCTGCCTTTTTGTCGGGAGGCAGACAGCATGGCAGCGTTTGATAAAATTCTCAGCGGCTTTCCCCAGATGGACGATGTTTTGGACTTTATCCGGCTCGGCGACAATGTGGTTTGGCAGATATCGGAATTGGAAGAGTTCCGAATCTTCGCGGAACCTTTTGCACGCCAGGCAGTGCGCGATGGCAGAAACGTCATATATATTCGATTTGCCCAGCATGAGCCGGTTCTGCGGGACCTCAGTGGGATAAAGGTGCGACAGTTTGATCCCGATGAGGGGTTTGAAGCATTCACAGTAGCGATTCATGAAGAGATTACCCGGCAGGGACGGGACGCATTCTATGTGTTCGACTGCCTGTCTGAACTGCAGTCCGTGTGGTATACGGATCTGATGATGGGCAACTTTTTCCGAGTGACCTGTCCCTATCTGTTTGAATTGGACACAGTTGCCTACTTCCCGCTGATTCGGGGAAGGCATTCCTTTGATGCCGTTGCGCGGATCAGGGATACCACGCAGCTGTTGCTGAATGTTTATTCCAATGAAAAATACATCTACCTGCACCCCATGAAGGTTTGGAACCGCTACTCTGAGCAAATGTTTCTGCCCCATTGCCTGAAAAAAGGCACGCAGAATTTTTCTGTGGTAGCCGACGGCGTCGGTATGAGCAGGTTTTATCAGATTCAGCAAAAAGCAGCGCTTTGCAGCCAGGATCAGAATTTCGACAGCCACGACCGCTTCTTTTCCATGGCAAAAATGCAGTACGCTCAGGGCTGTTTTACAAAAGAAACCCAGGATTTGATCATCCGCAGTACCATGACCAAGGACGCACGGCTGAAAGCGCTGGTGGAAACCTACTTCCGGCCTGAGGACTATTTTGCTCTGCGGGAGCGGATGATCGGCAGCGGCGCCATTGGCGGCAAGGCCTGCGGTATGCTGCTGGCCCGAAAAATCGTGGAAACGGAGTTGCCGGAATTTGTCGAGCACGACGAGCCTCACGACTCCTTCTTCATTGGTTCTGATGTTTTCTATACCTACATTGTGTCCAACGGAGACTGGAAGCTGCGGATTCGTCAACGTTCACCGGAAGGCTACTTCAGCGCGGCGGGCCAGCTGCGGGAGCATCTGCTCCGCGGCGTGTTCCCGGCAAAAATCCGGGAACGGTTCGTGGATGTGCTGGAATACTTTGGACAGAACCCCTTTGTCGTCCGCTCCTCCAGTTTTCTGGAGGACGGCTTCGGAAACGCTTTCGCCGGGAAATATGAATCGGTTTTCTGCGTCAATCAGGGCAGCCCGGAGCAGCGTCTGGAGGCTTTCGAGCAGGCGGTCCGGCAGGTGTACGCCAGCACCATGGACGTCTCCGCGCTGGAATACCGCCGGATGCGGGGACTGGACAAAAAGGATGAGCAGATGGCGATTCTGGTGCAGCGGGTATCCGGCTCCTATTACGGGAAATACTTCATGCCCTGCGCCGCGGGTGTTGGCTACAGCCACAGCGCCTACAAATGGATGCCGGACATGGACCCCAGCGCGGGTATGCTGCGAATCGTCATGGGACTGGGAACCAAAGCGGTGGATCGAACGAAGGAGGATTATCCCCGGCTTGCCAATCTGGACAGGCCCGGTGTGACCATGCTGACCACTGTAGAGCAGAAGCACAAGTATTCCCAGAGAAATATCGATCTGCTGGACTGCGGCGGAAACCGGCTGACAGAGGTCCCGCTGGAAACGCTGCTCTCCGCCCTTCCACAATGGTACAAAAAGATGGTTCTGGAGCGTGACTACGAGGCAGAGTCACGGCTGCGGGAAATCGGAAGATTCCGGGAAGTGTGGTTCGTCAGCTGTCAGAAGCTGCTGGAAACCCAAAGCTTTACCAGCCTGATGCAGAAGCTGCTGAAAACACTGGAACGGGTGTATGGAAATCCGGTGGATATCGAATTTGCCGTCAATCTGGATTCTGAGGGGGATTTTGTGGTAAACCTGCTGCAATGCAGGCCCCTGTATCAGAACAAGTCCGAAGAGCGTGTTGATCTGAACACGCTGAAGCCCCGGGAGGTGTTCTTCGATATTGTGGACTCCGCCATGGGCAGCTCCTGCAAACGGCGGATCGATGTGGTTGTGCAGATTGATCCGGTGCTGTATTACCAGTACCCCTATCAGAAAAAGTATCAGGTTGTTCAGGCGGTGGAGGCAATCAATGATTACTACAAGGGAAGCGGGAAGAATCTTCTGCTGATGACCCCGGGACGGGTTGGCACCTCTTCCCCGGAGCTTGGCGTACCCGTCACCTTCCGCAGCATCTCCAATTTCTCGGCGGTATGCGAGGTTTCGGACAGCCGGGCGGGCTATATGCCGGAACTGAGCTACGGCAGTCATATGTTCCAGGATCTGGTAGAGGCACAAATCCTCTACGGCGCGGTCTACAATGACCGGCGAACCCTGGCTTACAACCCGGATCTGTTCCGAAATCTGCCGGATCTGTTTGGAAGGATCTGCCCGGACTACCCGGAACTAGCGCAGATGATACAGGTTCGGGAAGCAGATGATCTCTATTTCTGGCTGGATGCCATATCCAATCACGCCATCTGCGGTTTGGAGGGATAACGCATAAAAACAGCCTCCCGATTCCGACGGAATCGGGAGGCTGTCATATCATGCGAAATATCAGCGGTTTTTCAGCAGAGCTTCAATCTTTTTGATGGGATCGCAAATGGAAGATACGCTCATCTCATGATTGATCGCAGCCACAAAATAAGCGCAGTACTTGGAGCAGTCAACATCAAAATACCATTTGCGGCTCAGCAGCTCCGGTTTCCGATAGGTCAGGTTGGTGCCCAGCACAGCCGTAAGTGTACCTGCCTCCACCGCCTCGTCAAACTTAGCAACACCGCTGGTGAACAGCGGGAAGGTGGCGTTGGCGATAATATGCTTGGCGCCGCGTTTTTTCAGCTCGCCGGCAACCTCCAACATACTTTCACCCGAGGCGATAATGTCATCGGCGATGAAAACAGTCTTCCCCTCCACGCTTTCGCCCAGATACTCATGGGCAACGATGGGGTTGCGGCCATTCTCCACACGGGTGTAATCCCGGCGCTTATAGAACATACCCAGGTTGCAGCCAAGCACGCTTGAAAAATACATATTCCGGTTGATAGCGCCTTCGTCCGGACTGATGACGATAAAGTTGTCCTTGTCAAAGCTCAGCTCCGGCATATGCCGCAGAAGGGTCTTCAGAACCTGATAGGTAGGCATCACATTGTCAAAGCTCATCAGCGGCACGGCATTCATCAGCCGGGGGTCGTGAGCGTCAAAGGTGATGATATTCTGCACACCCATGCTCTGCAGCTCCTGCAATGCAATGGCACAGTCCAGACTCTCGCGGACAACACGGCGATGCTGCCGTCCGCCATACAGGCTGGGCATTATGACCGTCATGCGGTGGGCTCTGCCGGCAACAGCCTGAATCAGACGCTTCAGGTTCGCGAAATGGTCATCGGGAGACATATGGTTCTCCTGACCAAACAGGTTGTAGGTCAGGCTGTAATTACCGGGGTCCACAACGAAGAAAATGTCGTCTCCCCGAACAGACTCCTTGACCAGGCCCTTGGCATCGCCGCTCTGAAAACGAGGGCAGTCGCAGTCAATGATAAACGTACCCTTCTCAATGCCAACTTCCCTTGCCCATGTACGCAGGTGACCATCAATCAAGTTGGTCAGCTCCTCGGCACCCGGGCAAGCAATCAGGCCGAGATGCGCGACCTGCGTATCAGGGCTGAAAAAATCGGACGGCGTGACATTGTTGTTCGACATGGTATTATCTCTCCTCCATCTCAACGCTACAGCAAAACTACAGTATTAGAATGAAATGCAATGCGATAGAAACCAACATTCTTATTATAGCATATCCGAATCTGAACCGCTACAGGAATTTTGCAAATTTCGACAATTCTTGCGCTTTGCTGATTGCCGCCGATATTTACGGCCTGCTACTGGTAATTTTGACAGAACTTTTGAAAATATCCAGCCATCCATCGAATCATAATTATCTTCTCCGGGAACACTGAGTAAAATGCGGGTCACCGAAAAAGGGCTGTGCAGCGCACGTCTTATATGGATCAATCCTGTTCGATCAGGTAGGCGTTTACAATCTCTCCGTAGAATGCGGTATGCATATCCGGGACCTGCTTCTCCCCAAAGGGAGGATAGAACCTGTCAACCACACCTTGGGGCATCTGACGAATATCCTGCTCCTGACGGTAGATGACCCGGCATTCCAGCGTCAGCGGGAACTGGACGATTCCCGGGGCGGAGACCACATCGGATTCCACAGTGATCAGGTTTTTGTCACGAATTTTGTCGGTATCCCGGCCGGATTTGGTTCCGCAGTAACCGAGGATATCCCGATTATCATCGTTCAGCGGCACATTCACCGTAAATTCTCCGGATTCCTCCAAAAGCTGCTTCGTATAGCGGCTTTCCCGCACATAAGCGATAAAGACAGGCTTTCCCCATTCAACGCCAATCGCACCCCAGCCGATGGTCATGGTATTCACCTGATCACCGGAACGGGTCGTAAGGAGCACGCCCCTGCGCAAAGCCTTGCAAAGCACGCCTGAATAGTCGAACACATCCACTTTTTTCTTCATATTCACCCTCCTTGCTATGGTTGCATTGTACCACAGCCTGCCTTGAAATTCAATTGTGAAATAAGAAAAGCAATGTTTTCCATTGACAATCCCGGAGCAGACGATATAATGATGCTATAGATAATCAGGAGGATTACAGCATGAATCATCTGGTATTTCAGACGGATTTCGGTCTGGTAGACGGCGCTGTCAGCGCTATGTACGGTGTGGCATATTCCGTTTATCCGCAGCTGAATATTCACGATCTGACCCATGATATTACGCCTTATAACATCTGGGAAGCCAGCTATCGTCTGATTCAAACCATCCGTTACTGGCCCCAGGGCACGGTCTTTGTATCCGTGGTTGATCCCGGTGTCGGCTCCAATCGGAAGAGCGTTGTGGTGAGAACCGCCAGCGGCCACTATATTGTTACCCCGGACAACGGTACCCTGACCCATGTGATCCGTTTTGACGGAATCGAGGAAGTCCGGGAAATCGACGAAAACGTGAACCGGCTTCCCTGCTCCGGTGAAAGCTACACCTTCCATGGCAGAGACGTTTATGCCTACACCGGCGCAAGACTGGCCAGCGGTATTATCGATTTTTCTCAGGTCGGGCCTGTGCGGGATACCGGTTCGCTGGTACGGCTCCCCATCATCGAGCCCCGGCGGGAGGGTCAGGCTGTATGCGGCACCATCGACGTTTTGGACGTGCGCTTCGGCAGTTTGTGGACCAATATTCCCCGGACATTGTTCCTGCAAACCGGAGTTCAATATGGTGATCGGGTCAGCATTACCATAGAGAACGATACCCGCTGCGTCTACCGTAATATTATTTTGTTCGCGAAAAGCTTCGCTGATGTCTATGTCGGGGAGGCGCTGGCCTATGTGAACAGTCTTGACTGCGTCGCGGTTGCCATCAACCAGGGCAGCTTTGCCAGAGCCTACAATATCGGCACCGGCAATTCCTGGCGAATTCGGATTGAGCCTTTCAAGGGCTTCTAAACGCTGTTTTGGCAATTTTGCCTGAATAGAAATTACTATGGAGGTAGAAATCATGAAGAAATTTTCTGTGAAAACCATTGTCGCCATCGGCATCGGTGCTGCCCTGTTCTTTGTACTGGGCCGCTTTGTCGCCATCCCCAGCCCTGTGCCCAACACCAGTATTTCTGTGCAGTACGGCCTGCTGGCATTCCTGGCTGTGGTTTATGGTCCCGTCGCAGGCGCACTGGTGGGTCTCATCGGACATACCCTGATCGACTTCAGCTACGGCTGGGGCGTGTGGTGGAGCTGGGTCATCGCTTCCGGCGTGTTCGGACTGCTGATGGGTCTGGCTGCCAAGACGCTGAAAATGGAGGAAGGCGAGCTGGGCAAGAAGGGCCTCATCAAGTTCAATGTCTCTCAGCTGGTGTGCCATCTGATCTGCTGGCTGGCCGTCGCCCCTGTGCTGGATGTGTATATGATGGGTGAGCCCTGGGACAAGCTGATTGCCCAAGGCCTGATGGCCGCGGTTGCCAACGCCATTACCACTGCCATTGTGGGCAGCCTTCTGTGCATCGCTTATGCCGCGACCAAGACCAAGGCCGGCAGTCTGACCAAGGAATAATACCAACACTTCAAAGGCAGGCGCAACCGCCTGCCTTTGTTTGTCAGGAGGAATCCCCATTGGAGAAGAAACCCATTATCTGTTTTCGGGACTTCGGCTTTCAATATACCGCGCAGGCAGAGCCGACCCTGTACAACATCAATCTGGACATCTGTAAAGGTGAAAAGGTGCTGATTGCCGGGCCTTCCGGCTGCGGAAAATCCACCCTGGCTCACTGTATCAACGGTCTTGTGCCCAATTCCTACCCCGGAAAATCTACCGGCAGCTTAATGATCGGCGGAAAGAGCGCTCAGGAGCAGGGCCTTTTTGAGTTGTCACAGACTGTCGGCACGGTTTTGCAGGATTCCGATGGGCAGTTTATCGGCCTGACTGTGGCTGAGGATATTGCCTTCGCGCTGGAGAATGACTGCGTGCCCGTTGGACCGATGCACGATACCGTAGAGCGCATTGCGGAGTTGGTGGACGTTAAACAAGTGCTGAATCACGCGCCCCATGAGATTTCCGGCGGGCAAAAGCAGCGGGTTGGCTTGGGCGGCGTCATGGTCGGAGACGTGGACGTTCTGTTGTTCGATGAACCCCTTGCCAATCTGGACCCCGCCACCGGCAAGCAGGCAATCGTCCTGATTGACGAAATTCAGAAACGAACCGGCTGCGCCGTCATCATCATCGAGCACCGTGTTGAAGACGTACTGTATTGCCCAGTGGATCGAATCATCCTGATGGAGGAAGGACATATTCGTTATGACGGGGATCCGGATTCGCTGCTGTGCGCCGATTTGCTTTCCGATTGCGGTATTCGGGAGCCGCTGTATGTCACCGCCCTGAAATACGCGGGTGTCAAATTGTCTGCGGATATGCATCCGGCATACCTCCCTGATTTGACCCTCACGGACGCGCAGAAAGAACAGGTGCGCAGCTGGTATGAGCAGCATCCTGATTCCGAAGCCGCCAAATATGAGCCCGTGCTCCTCCGGGCTGAAAATATCGACTTTACCTATGAGGGTGGGCATCGTGCCCTGCGGGGTGTCAATGTGTCAGTTCGCAAGGGTGAGATGCTCAGTATTGTAGGAACAAACGGCGCGGGTAAGTCCACGTTCTCCAAGGTGATCTGCGGATTTGAAAATGCCCAGAGCGGCATTCTTGAGCTGAACGGCGTCGACCTGAACACGCTGTCCATCAAGGAACGGGCCGACCATATCGGCTACGTCATGCAAAACCCCAATCAGATGATTTCCAAGACACAGATTTTTGACGAGGTGGCGCTGGGACTGCGCAACCGGGGCATACCGGAAGAGGAGATTTGCCCCCGGGTGGAGGAAACGCTGAAAATCTGCGGCCTTTACTCCTTCCGCAAGTGGCCTGTTTCCGCTCTCAGCTACGGACAGAAAAAGCGTGTAACCATCGCCTCCATTCTGGTTTTGAAGCCGGAAATCATCCTGCTGGATGAGCCGACTGCAGGACAGGATTTGAAACACTACACGGAGATTATGGAATTCCTGCGGGAGCTGAACCGTCAGGGCATCACGGTGGTTCTGATTACCCACGATATGCACCTGATGCTGGAGTACACACCCCGTGCAGTGGTGTTCAACGCGGGCAGGGTTATCGCTGACAAGTCTGCCGCGGAAGTTTTGAATTCTCCCGAAATCATCGCACAAGCCCATTTGAAGGAAACTTCTCTGTACCACCTTTCCGCCCTGTGCGGTATTGACAATCCTGAAGAATTTACCCGTCGTTTTATCGCAAGAGACCGGGAGGTGCGCGGATGACAAACCTTTTCAACTACATTGACCGCCCCTCCCCCATTCACCAGCTTACCGGCGCCTGTAAGTTGGTCTGCCTGATTCTCTGGACGCTGGCAGCCATGACCAGTTTCTATACGCCGCTGCTCATCGTCATGACCGTTGCCGCGGTGATCCTGTTCCGGGTTGCCCGGCTGAGGCTGAAGGATATTTCCGTTACGCTGGGGATTATGTGCGTCTATATTGTGATGAACAATATTCTGATTTTCCTGTTCAGCCCCATGCACGGAACCAATATCTATGGCACAACCACGGTACTGTTCCATATTGCCGGCCCCTACAGTGTGACTGCGGAGCAGCTGTTCTACCATCTGAATGTAATCCTGAAAAACGCCTGTACCATTCCCATCGTACTGCTGTTTGTGTGCACCACGAACCCCTCCGAGTTCGCTGCTTCTCTGAACCGAATTGGCATCAGCTACCGCGTCAGCTACGCCGTAGCGCTGGCGCTGCGGTATATTCCGGATATTCAGCGGGAATACCGGGATATTTCCCTGGCTCAGCAGGCCCGGGGCACGGAGATGAGCAAGAAAGCCAGCCTGATTGACCGGCTGAAAGCGGCAAGCTCCATCCTGATTCCTCTGATTCTATCCTCCATGGAGCGAATTGAAACCATTTCCAACGCTATGGAGCTGCGGGGCTTCGGTAAAGAAAAGAAACGCACATGGTATTCCGGCAGAGCTTTTTCCAGAATGGACGTTGCCTGTATATTCATCTGCGCCACTCTCATGCTGCTGTCCCTGACGCTGACTTACCTGAACGGCGGACGATATTACAATCCCTTCCAATAAATGAATTGCGCCGGGAATTTTGATATGCTCCCTCTATGAGAGACAGTGAAATAAAACACTGTCATCATGGAGGGAGTATTTGTATGTCCAGGAAACAAAAAAAGAGTGCAGAAGAAAAAGTAAAGATCATCAGACAATATCAGCAGGGAGAAATCAGC
>JALFXH010000116.1 GCA_022786965.1 Clostridiales bacterium | reverse complement strand
GAAGGATGCCAGTGGGCAGATCTGTGATAATTACTGCGCAAGGTATCCCGATACAGTTTCCGTTATCCACAAAGCCAACGAAGGTCAGTTTTCCGCCCGTTTGACGGGACTGCGCCTATCGGCAGGGCAATATATCTGCTTTCTGGACAGCGATGACTGTCTGGCGGTGGGAATGCTGGGCAGACTCTATGAAACCATTCAATCCACGCGTTCTGACGTGATTCTGTTTAGCTGGAGCTGCATCGATGAAAATGGTGCGCCCACAGGGAATACGATCCCGACGGCGTTCCCCCAGTCCGGGCCCGTGGAGAAGGAAGCCATTTTTGAAAGAATGTTGTCAGCCGGACTACTGAACTCCCTGTGCACAAAATGCTGCAAGCGAACACTATTCGACACGGACACAGATTATAGCGCTTTTTTCTGGCTACGAAATGGGGAAGATCTATTGCAGAGCTTGCCTGTGCTGTACCGATCGAACACGTTTTTCTATCTAAAAGAGGCCTTGTACCAGTATCGTTTGAATCCTGCCAGCATCACACACACATTTAGGAAAGAACAGTTCCGCGCCGTCAATCTGGTCGGTAAGGTGAAGTATGAATACATAATTAAGTTGGGACTTGATACACCCAAAAACCGGGCGGTTTTCCTGCAATCGTATCTCGTCAGCGTGTGGCGCAATATTGAGGCCATGTACTGGGATCGCGGCACAAAGCCGGACCGAAACGCCATTTTGGATGAGCTGCGGGGCTTTGAACTTACAAAGCAGGCCCGGTGTTATCTGGACAGCTGTGGCCTTCCTGCCCCGGCGCGTCTGGGAATCGCTATTCTTTACCAGAACGACAATCGAAAAATGAACGCCTATATGGTGGTCTATCCGCTGCTGCGAAAGGTCCAACGGGGCTTTGCCAGAATCATCGCCATGGTGTTTCAGAAACGGAATGAAAAATGCATTGAGAGGTAAAATTCAGTGAAAGATCAAAGAGAACGACGGGCAAAACTGAATATTATCGTATCCCTTCTGGGACAATTTGTGACGTTGGCATGCGGCCTGATCGTCCCCCGGCTGTTAATCGGGCAGTTTGGATCGGAAGCCTATGGCGCTACCACGTCCATTTCGCAGTTTTTGGCCTATATCACCTTATTGGAAGCGGGGATCGGCGGCGTCGCGAGGTCGGCACTGTATAAACCATTGGCTGATGGAGACATGAGACAAATCAGTGCGGTTGTCTGTGAGATCAAGCGGTTCTTCCGGGTAATTGGCTATATCTTTGCTGTATATGTTATTATGCTTGCCTGTACCTTTCAAAGAATCGCGGACGTCCGGTGCTTTGACTGGCTTTCCACAGCCGCTTTGGTTGTGGTCATCAGTATTTCCACCTTCGCCCAGTACTTCATTGGTATATCCTATGCTGTTCTGCTTCAGGCGTCTCAGCGAACTTATATTACCACAGTCATTTCTATGGCCGCCACGGTATTGAACACAATGCTGATTGTGGTTCTTACTACGCATGGCTTCAGTTTGATCATTGTAAAGCTGGCCAGCAGCGTTGTTTTTGCGCTGAAACCATTGGCGATGTGGGTGTACGTTCGAAAGCATTTTCAATTGGTTCATGTAAAAGAACACAATCCTCAATTGCTTGCGCAAAAATGGAATGGATTGGGACAGCATCTGGCCTTTTTCCTGCATTCCAATACGGATATCGCTGTTCTGACGATCCTAGCCAATTTAGCCACTGTTGCTGTCTACTCCGTTTATAACATGGTGGTAACCCAGATTCAGAATGTCACCACCTCATTCTCTGCAGGAATGGAGGCAATCTTCGGTGATATGCTGGCAAAAAAAGAAATGGACCTGCTCAAACGAACATTCAGCTATTACGAAACGCTGCTGTCCGTCATTTCGCTCATCCTGTTCTCCGTTACTGCGGTAATGATTGTTCCCTTTGTAAAGCTATACACAAAAGGGATTACAGATGTAAATTATATTCAGCCTGCTTTCGCGTTTTTACTGGTCATAGCTTCTCTGCTCTACTGTCTGAGAATTCCATATCACGCACTGACAATTGCTGCTGGACATTTCAGGCAGACACAGTTCGCGGCTTATGGGGAAGCGTTTATTAATATTACTGTTTCAGTGATTCTGGTGATAAGATGCGGGCTCGTTGGAGTTGCTATTGGCACCGTATTAGCAGTGTTGTTTCGATTTTTCTATTATATCTATTATCTGTCCAAAAACATCTTTTTTAGAGAGGTATCTATTTCTGCCAAACGATTTGGAGTCAATGGATTGACATTTGCGCTTATTGTCATTGGCTGTGGATGTTTTGTGAGTAGAATCCGTATTTCGACCTATGTTGAGTGGGTTGCGTGTTCTGCTGTAGTTGGATTGGTTTCAGCATTGACTGTTCTGATATCGATGTATTTATTCTACAGAGAAGACCTGACACCTGTGCTAAATAAAGTGTTCAGAAGAAAGAGCCGATAAGCGTACAGTATCCGGGAAGGTAGCCTTCAATTTTGAAGGCACAGCAAAATCCGGTCTGTGCCGTGGAAGTGGAGTAACCGCAAAAAATAGGAATGCCCGCCGGGTTGGCGGGCATTCCTTATTTGCTAACGCTTATTACAACAGGATTTTTATGCTGAGAGGATAATAATCGACTTCATATGCGGGATTTCCGAATTCGCACCGTTCCGGGCAAATCCCGTGCCATTGCGCTGGACCGGCATGGTAATCTGTTTTCCCGGTGATACCCTTGCCACGAATGGTTTAGCCGTTGTCTGCTTATCCCAGCGCCGCCGCCATGACGGCCTTGATGGTGTGCATCCGGTTCTCCGCCTCGTCAAAGACAATGGAGCGGTCAGATTCGAAGACCTCGTCGGTAACCTCCATGCAGCTGATACCGAATTTGTCGTAAATCTCCCGGCCAATGGTGGTGTTCAGGTCGTGGAAGGCCGGCAGGCAGTGCATGAAGCGGCACTGGTCTCCCGCGGCGTTCATCAGCTCCATGGTCACCCGGTAGGGAGAAAGCGCTTCAATGCGCTCCTGCCAGACGCTGTCCGGTTCCCCCATGGACACCCACACGTCGGTGTAAATCACGTCCGCTTTCTTGACGGCGGTCATGGGATCGGTGATCAGCTCGATGGTGGCGCCGGTCTGATCCGCGATCTGCTTACAGGTGTTTACCAATTCGGCGTTGGGGAAGTAATTTTTCGGCGCGCAGGCCACAAAGTGCATTCCCATCTTGGCGCAGCCCACCATGAGGGAGTTGCCCATATTGTACCGGGCATCCCCCATGTACACCAGCTTCTTCCCCTTGAGACCGCCGAAATGCTCCTGAATGGTGAGAAAATCCGCCAGAATCTGGGTGGGGTGGAACTCATTGGTCAAGCCGTTCCACACGGGAACACCGGAGTATTTTGCCAGATCCTCCACGATGGTCTGCTCAAAGCCCCGGTACTCGATGCCGTCAAACATTCTGCCCAGCACCCGGGCGGTATCGGCGATGGACTCCTTCTTGCCCATCTGGGAGCCGGAGGAACCGATGTAGGTCACGCCCATGCCCAGATCGTGACCCGCCACCTCGAAGGAACAGCGCGTCCGGGTGGAGTCTTTGGCAAACAACAGGACGATATTCTTTCCTTCACACAGCCGGTGGGGTACACCAGCCTTTTTTTCCGCCTTCAATTTCGCCGCCAGCTCCAGCAGGCCCACGATTTCCTCCGGAGTCAGATCCAGCAGCTTCAAAAAGCTTTTTCCTTCCAGATTCATATTGTTCCCTCCAAAACCATATTACCCCACAGCCTGATAGCGCCAGGCGTAGTAATAATACCAGCCCGTAAACAGGCCTTTTGTCACCATCTCTTTGCGGTATCCCGGAATATCCTCCGGCTCCCCTTTTGTCTCCTTGAAATACCAGATCTCATCATAGGATGTATCCGCGTTTTCCAGTTTCCAGTGGGTTTTCTCCGGAATATCCGGGAAGTAGTAGTAAAAATCTGCTGTTTTCTCCATGTAAAACACTGCGTTTTCGCCGGGCTGCACCTGTTCCAGGAATTCCTTCGTGCACATATCCTGATACTTATAATCATCCCGGACGTGCAGATAGGTTGGCCAGATCCACACAACAATACCCGCCGTCAGCACAAAGCACAAAAGCCTGCTTCTGTCCAGTTTGGACAGGCAGAAGCCCAGAATCAGGAACACCACAGGGGTCAGCGGATACAGATACCGAATCACAAAGAATGGTCTCACCGCGTAAGAAAGCACCAGGCCCACGGCAGCCGTTCCCGCCAGAGACGCAAGTCCCGCCAGTACCCACAGGGTGTCGGGGGAAATAGGCGCCTTCTCTTCTTCCGCCTGCTTTCTCCGTCTCGCGCAGACGAACAGGTAGGCCGCCACAATCAAAATAAACAGTCCGGCCAGATACCAGGATTCAAAGAAATAGAGCAGACATTCCGATAGCTTCGGAATCTCCTTGAGCCACCAGTCCCCGGCGGTAGATACCAGAGATTTCAGCAGCACCCCCAGCCAGGGCAGATAGCCGACCACCGCAGCCGCCCAGGTAATAGCGGTACGCCGCCGGAACTTCCGGTCACGCAGGGATGGAATCACCAGAATCAGGTAGAAAAACGCCACACTGATCAGGGCATAGTAGTGGGTATAGGCCGCGCCCAGGGATGCCAGGGAAAAGATCACCCACTCCGGCAGCCGGTTCCGGGTGAGAATTCTGTGCAGCGCCAGATAAGCCGTCAGCACCAGAAAAGCGCCCAGAGAGTACATCCGCACTTCCACGTTAAAGTACAGCGGCTCCGGCATCAGGGACATCACGGTAACCAGCAGGAAAGCCGGGCCCAGTCCAAACTGCCGCCGAACCTCCGTGCAGGCAAGAAACAGGATGCCCATATAGGGAATCAGGGCCGACAGATGGTAGGCAGGGCCGTTATCCCCCAGCAGCCGGTTCAGCGCCATGGCAAGAATGTAAAACAGCGGCGGGTGCATATCCGTTGCCGTTTTTTTGACCATATCCGGCAAGGTCATTCTGGCAAGACGGATGGACCAGGTTTCGTCCACCCAGAAGGTGTTGTCGTAGATCCGCCAGTAATTCAGCCGCAGCAGTGCCAGCGTCCACAGGAGCAGCGCCAGAAAGCCCGCCCAGCCCAGCAATTTTCGCGTTTTTTCCGAGAGATTTCGCAAATTCAAGCCAGTTCCTCCGCAGTTTTCTTCAGAGTCTCCACGGCGTATTTCAGGTCTTCCATGGGAATGCTCAGGGCAGGCAGCAGACGAACCTTATCCTTGGCTGTCAGGCACAGAACGCCCCTGTCCATGCAGGTTTTCACCACTTCAGACGCGGGAGCCGTGGTCTTCACACCGATCATCAGGCCCAGTCCGGTTACGGATTCCACACCGGGCACGCCTGTCAGCGTGGAGAAAACATACTCACTCTTCTTCCGCACATCGAACAGAAATCCGTCCGTCAGCCGCTCCACCACGCTGACCGCGCCGGCGCAGCTCACGGGGTTTCCGCCGAAGGTGGAGCCGTGGTCGCCGTAGCCCAGAACGTTCTGCACCTTCTCCCCCAACAGGGTGGCGCCGATGGGCAGACCGCCGCCCAGTCCCTTGGCGGTGGAGACAATATCCGGCTGGATGGGGTAATTCATGTAGCTGTAGAGCTTGCCGGAGCGTCCGTTGCCGGTCTGCACCTCGTCGATCATGTAGGGAATGTCATCTTCGTGGGCAATGGCATTGGCCGCGGTCAGGTACTCCTCCGTCAGGGGCAGTACGCCGCCCTCGCCCTGCACCACCTCCATGAGGATGCCCGCAACGTTGAATTCCGCCACACACTTTTTCAGCGCGTCAATGTCATTCGCGGGCACATGGACAAAGCCAGGGGTCAAAGGCTGGAACAGCTGGTGAAAGTGCTCCTGTCCCGTAGCCGCCAGGGTTGTCAGGGTACGGCCGTGGAAACTGTTCACCAATGTCACAATGGTGTAGCAGTCCAGGCCCTTTTTCTCCGCGGAATACTTTCTTGCCACCTTGATGGCGCACTCGTTGGCCTCCGCGCCGGAATTGGAGAAGAATACCTTCTTCATACCGGTTTTTTCGCACAGCAGTTTGGCGAGTTTTGCGCAGGGCTCGGTGTAGTAGAGGTTGGAGGTGTGCTGCACCTTGCCCAGCTGATCGGTCACCGCCGCCATCCAGACTTCATCGCCGAAGCCGAAGGCGGTAACGCCGATGCCGGAGCCCATGTCCACATAGCTCTTGCCGTTTGCGTCCACCAACCGGCTGCCCTTTCCGGAGACAATCTCCACCGGGAAGCGCTTGTAGGTGCCCGCCACGTATTCCTGATCCATCTGTAAAATGCTCATATCAATCTCCCATAACCATGGTGCCCGCGCCTTCGTCGGTGAGAAGCTCCATCAGAATGGAGTGGGGCACCCGTCCGTCCATAATTACAACGTGTTTCACACCCTTGTTGATAGCCTCGATGCAGCAGTCCACCTTGGGGATCATGCCGCCGGAGATCACGCCCTCGTCAAAGAGGTTCTTCGCTTCCCTCACCGTCAGAGCGGGAATCAGGGTGCTGGGGTCGTCCTTGTCCCGCAGAATACCCGCAATGTCCGTCATCATAATGAGACGCTCCGCGTTCAGGGCCCCGGCGATGTAGGCCGCGGCGGTGTCGCCGTTGATGTTGTAGGTGTTGCCCAGCCGGTCGCTGGCAACGGTGGAAATCACGGGAATGTAGTTCTTTTCCAGCAAATCCGTAATGGGCTGGGTGCGGATGCGGGTGATTCTGCCCACATAGCCCAGGGCTTCATCCTTCATGGTGGCCTCGATGATGCCGCCGTCAATGCCGCTCAGGCCCACAGCGTGGCCGCCCTTCATCTGCAAGAGATTGACAAGGGTCTTGTTGACCTTACCTGCCAGCACCATCTGCACAATGTCCACGGTTTCCTTGTCCGTGACCCGCAGACCGTTGACAAATTGCGCCTGCTTGCCAAGTCTTTTCATGGTCTCGCTGATCTCCGGGCCGCCGCCGTGAACCAGCACCACCTTCACACCAATGAGCCACAGCAGAGCGATATCCTCCATCACCTGCTGCTTGAGTTGCTCGTTGATCATGGCGTTGCCGCCGTACTTGATGACCACGATTTTGCCGCTGTATTTCTTAATGTAGGGCAGGGCCTGGGTCAGAACCTCGGCCCGCTCCATATTCGTCAGTTCGTTTTCCATGAATACCACTCACTTTATGTACGATAATCACCGTTGATCTTGACATAATCGTAGGTCAGATCGCAGCCCCAGGCGGTGGAAGCGGCGTCGCCGCTGTTCAGCTCCACCAGAATCTCGATTTCCTCTTCCAGAAGAACTTTCTTTGCGATTTCCTCGGAGAAATCCAATCCCGCGCCGTTTTTGCAGACCGCAACGGTGCCCGCCGCGCTGCGGAAGGACACGTCCACCTTAGTTACATCAACAGCCGCGCCGCTGTAGCCGATAGCGCACAGCACCCGGCCCCAGTTGGCGTCCGCGCCGAACATGGCAGCCTTCAGCAGGCTGGAGCAGATCACGCTCTTGGCGACGGTTTTCGCGGTGGCAAGGTCCGCCGCGCCGGTGACCTTGCACTCCAGCAGTTTGGTAGCTCCCTCGCCGTCACCGGCAATCTTCCGGCACAGAGAAACCGTCACCGAATTCAGCGCCTTCATAAAGGCGGTAAAGTCCTCGCCCTCGGCATCCACTGTCGCGTTGCCCGCCAGGCCGTTGGCCAGAATCGTCACCATGTCATTGGTGGAAGTATCTCCGTCGATGGACAGCATATTGAAGGTGTTGGCGATGTCGCCGGTCAGGGCTTTTTGCAGCATGGCGGGGCTAATCGCAGCGTCGGTGGTGAGGAACACCAGCATGGTAGCCATATTGGGATGAATCATGCCGCTGCCCTTGGCGATGCCGCCCAAGCGGCAGGTCTTGCCGTCCAGGGTGAATTCCACGGCTACCTCCTTGAGAACGGTGTCGGTGGTCATAATGCCCTCGGCGGCGGCTCTGCCGCCCTCAGGGGACAGCCCGGCAACCAGCTCCGGCAGGCCCGCGGCAATGGGGTCGATGGACAGGGGCTGGCCGATAACGCCGGTGGAGGCCACGATCATGTCGTCAGGAGAAATGCCCAGGGCCTTTGCCGCCAGAGCGCTCATTTCCTCGGCGATTTCGATGCCATTCGCGTTGCAGGTGTTGGCGTTGCCGCTGTTGCAGATGACCGCCTGGGCGACGCCGTTAGAAAGATGCTTTTTCGTGACGGTCAGGGGCGCGCCCTTCACGAGATTTGTGGTATACACAGCGGCGGCGCTACATGGCACGCTACTGAAAATCAAAGACAAGTCCTTCTTTGTCTGGTTTTTCCGGATGCCGCAGTGGACACCGCTGGCAGAAAACCCTTTCGCGGCACAGACGCCGCCATCAATTACCTTCATACTTCTCTCCTTCTCTTACAGGGACAGGCCGGTGGTCTCGTCCAGTCCCAGCAGCAGATTCATGTTCTGAATCGCCGCGCCGGACGCGCCCTTGCCCAGATTGTCAAATATCGCCGTGACCATGCACTGGTCATGCTGCCCGCTGACCTGAATGCGCATGGTATCCTTTCCGGCATAGGTGCTGGCGTAGATGACAGATTCATCGCCGCCCAAGGGGGCAACACTGACCAGTTTCTGACCGGCGTAGTGGTCGCTTAAGGCCTCCCACGCCGTGCCCGCATCGATACCGGGAAGCAGCACGGTTGTGGCCATACCGGCATAAAAATCACCCAAAATGGGAGAAAACAACGGTTTCTTCGCCAAACCACAGATTTTCTGCATTTCCGGCAGGTGCTTATGGGTCAGGGTGGTGCCGTAGATCCGGTGGCTCTCATGGCGCACATCCCGGTTTTCGTCCTCGTATTCCGCAATCAGCTTTTTTCCGCCGCCGGAGTAGCCGGTGAGGGAGTAGGCCGTCAGAGGATAATCCGCCGAAATCACGCCGTGCTTTACCAGCGGATACACCCCCGCGATAAAGCCGCTGGCGTGGCAGCCGGGATTGGCCACCCGCTTGGAAGTAACGATGGCCTGCCGGTGGGCATCGGACAGCTCCGCGAAGCCGTAGGCCCAGCCCTCGCTGACCCGGTGGGCGGTGGAGGTGTCGATCACCGCCGTGTGGTCACTTTCAATCAGGGAAACCGCCTCCAAAGCCGCCGCGTCGGGCAGGCACAGAAAGGCGATATCCGCCGTGTTCAGCATATCCCTTCGGGCATTCGCGTCCTTGCGCAGCTCCTCGCTCAATGTGAGCAGCTCCAAGTCTTTCCGACCACTGAGCCGCTCCCGAATCCGCAGGCCGGTGGTGCCGGCGCTGCCGTCAATAAATACCTTGGTCATGCCAGCTGCTCCTTTACATAGGCGATCTGGGCCTCCACAGACTGCACCGAGGTGCCGCCCTCGGAGATCCGCTTCTGGACACAGGTCAGCAGGTCAATGTCCTGATACAGGTCCTCGTCAAAGAGGTCCGAATGCTGCCTGTAAACTTCCAGCGGCAGGGTTTCCAGCACGCAGCCCTCGGCAATGCACCTCGCAACCAGTTGGCCGGAAATCTTGTAGGCACTGCGGAAGGGCATTCCCTTTTTCACTAAGTAATCCGCCAAATCTGTGGCGTTGATGAAGCCGCCCTGAGCCGCTTTTTTCATATTGTCGGGCCGGGTGGTCATGGTGGCAAGCATGGGTGCGAAGACCTTCAGGCACATCTTCACGGTGTCCACCGCGTCGAATACCGCTTCCTTGTCCTCCTGCATATCCTTGTTATAGGCCAGAGGCAGACCCTTCAGGGTGGTAAGCATCGCCATCAGGTCGCCGTAGACCCGGCCGGTTTTGCCCCGGACCAGCTCCGCCATGTCGGGGTTCTTCTTCTGGGGCATGATGGAGGAGCCGGTGGTGTAGGCGTCCGACAACTCCACGAACTTAAACTCCCAGCTGGCCCAGAGAATGATTTCCTCGGAAAACCGCGACAAATGCATCATCAGGGTGGACAGGGCGCTCATCAGCTCCACGCAGAAGTCCCGGTCGGAGACACCGTCAATGGAGTTGCGGGCGATGTCGTCAAAGCCCAGCCTTTGGGCTTCAAACTGCCGGTCCGTATGATAAGTAGTGCCTGCCAGAGCGCAGCAGCCGATGGGCGACACATTCATGCGCTTGCGGCAGTCGGCAAGACGGCCCAAATCCCGCAGCAGCATCATGGCGTAGGCCATGAGGTGGTGGGAAAACAGAATGGGCTGGGCACGCTGCAAGTGGGTATAGCCCGGCAGAATGACCTCCTTATTGGCTTCCGCCTGAGAAAGAACCGCTTCCAGCACGGCCTTGACAAGGTCGGAAATCTCGTCGATTTCCCCCCGCAGGTACATCCGCAGATCAAGCGCCACCTGATCGTTGCGGCTTCTGGCGGTGTGCAGCTTCTTGCCCACGTCGCCAAGGCGCTGGGTCAGCACCTGCTCCACGAACATATGGATATCCTCGCAGCTCATGTCAAATTCCAGCGCGCCGGAGTCCAGGTCGTCCAGAATCCCCTGCAAGCCGTCAATCAGCTGGTCAGCATCCCCCTGGGCGATGATGCCCTGGGCACCCAGCATGGCGGCGTGGGCCATGGAGCCGGTGATATCCTGCCGGTACATTCGGCAGTCGAAGCGGATGGAAGAATTGAAATCATCCGCGATGCTGTCTGTCGCGCCGGAGGTCCGCCCGGCCCACATCTTATTCATATACTACATCCTCTTTTTCCGTAGGTTTTCCGAAAATGCAAAATGCAGAATGCAGAATGCAAAATTCCTCATTCCACACTCTGCATCTTGCAATATTTACAGCTTACCCTGCTCCCGCAGCGCCTGCACCTTGGTGGGCAGACCCCAGAGGTTGATGAAGCCGGCAGCCTGATTCTGGTCGTAGTCGCTCTCGCCGAAGGTCACCAGATTCTCGGAGTACAGGGAGTAGGGAGAAGTGGTGCCGGCGGGGATGATGTTGCCCTTGTAGAGCTTCAGCTTGACAGAGCCGGTGACGTACTTGTTGCTCTCGTTGGCAAAGGCGGTGAGGGCCTCCTGCAGGGGGGAGTACCACTTGCCGTTGTAGATGAGGTCGGCGTAGTCCACAGCCAGCTTCTGCTTGACGTGGAGGGTGTCCTTGTCCACGGTGAGCATTTCCAGCTGCTCGTGGGCGAAGTACAGGATGGTGCCGCCGGGAGTCTCGTACACGCCCCGGTCCTTCATGCCAACCAGACGGTTCTCCACAATGTCGATGATGCCGATGCCGTTGGCGCCGCCCAGCTGGTTCAGCTTCTCGATGATCTTGGAGGCCTTCATCTTCTCGCCGTTGACGGCAACCGGGGCGCCGGCCTCAAAGTCGATGGTCACATAGGTGGGTTCGTCGGGAGCCATCCTGGGAGACACGCCCATCTCCAGGAAGCCGGGCTTGTCATAGTCAGGCTCGTTGGCGGGGTCCTCCAGATCCAGGCCCTCGTGGCTCAGGTGCCACAGGTTCTTGTCCTTGGAGTAGTTGGTCTCCCGGCTGATCTTCAGGGGCACGTTGTGGGCCTCGGCGTAGTCGATCTCCTCGTCCCGGGACTTGATGTCCCACTCCCGCCAGGGAGCGATGATCTTCATGTTGGGGGCGAACCGCTTGATGGCCAGCTCAAACCGCACCTGATCGTTGCCCTTGCCGGTGGCGCCGTGGGCAATGGCATCCGCGCCCTCTGCCAGGGCGATTTCTGCCAGCTTTTTGCCGATGACGGGGCGGGCAAAGGCGGTGCCCAGCAGATAGGTCTCGTACTTGGCGTCCATCTTCAGGGAAGGGATGATGACCTCGTCCACCATCTCGTCCACCAGATCAGCAACAATCAGCTTGCTGGCGCCGGTGGCGATGGCCTTGGCCTCCAGACCCTCCAGCTCATCGGCCTGGCCCACATTGCCGGCAACGGCAATGATCTCGGGATTGTTGTAGTTCTCCTTTAGCCAGGGAATGATGATGGACGTATCCAGGCCGCCGGAATAGGCCAGCACAATTTTCTTAATGGAATCCTTGTTATTCATATATACAGCCTCCGTATGAATAATATTCATTGTTTTGTGAGAAATAATACAGGGATTATACTCCCGGCAAAGACATTTGTCAACGACATATTCCCACTTTTTTCCATTTTCCCAGCTTTTCGGAACAATGCCGGGAATTGCCCCCACTGCCCCGCGGATTGCGGGTAAATTTCACAAAGACTTTTCGCCGCCGGTCACTATCCTCCCGTGCTTCTCTGTCTGCTCCGCATATATATACAGTAAATGCGAATAAAAATAACGCCACAGGTTTCCCCATGGCGCTATTTTTGCAATTGTTACAGCAGGTTATCCACGTTGATCCAGCCCAGATCGGTCTTGGCCATCTTGCCAACGATCTCGTAGATGTCTACCACGGACATTCTGGCATAGGTGCCGGTAGCGGTGGTGCAGTTGACATCGGAGTAAGCCACGGTGTTGTCATTGTAGACCACACGGGCATCCACAGCGCCTGCTACGCAGGGGGTCAGATCCACATAGTACAGGTAGATCCAGCCGGCGTCGCAGCGGCCCCAGGCCATGTTCTCAGCGATGGTGGTCTCGTAGATCACCAGGGCATCGCCGTTCTTCAGAGTGGTGGTCTTCTTTGCGCTGGTAGAAGCAGTGGCACGGACATTGACCTCGGTGGCACGGATGACCTTGCCCTTGTACTTGTAGCCGCCGGAGTTGGTGACAAAGCCGCCGGTACCGGTGTTGCCGGTGCTGCCGTAGACGGGCTCAGAAGGAGCGGTGGTAGCCTCCGTAGCGGTGGTTTCGTTGACGTAGTAGGCGCCCTCGGTCATGTAATCCATACGGATCCAGCCGGTGCCTTCCTCGACCTCAACACGGCCCCAGACCTTGTCATCCTCGATTTCCAGCTTGGTAACCTTGACCTGATCGCCCTTCTCAAGCACGGCGATCTTATCGGTGCTCTGGGAAGCGCCCTGGCGGACCTTCAGGGTATCCGCGCCGGTCACGGTGTGAACCTTCTCGTCCAGAGCGGTCAGGGTCAGATTCTCCTCAGGATTCTGAATCCAGCCGTCGTTGGTTCTGGCCCAGTAGGTGGTGGTGGTGACGGTAGTAACGGTATCGCTGTCGCCCAGAGTGCCCTTATCGGACTTCACAGTGCGGGTGACTGCCGCCAGCTCATGGATGGTGACATTCGCGCCCGCGTTCAGCTCACGGACAGTGTTTTCCGCATACTCATCAGTGTCGGGCGTGTAGACGATGGGCTCACGGACAACCGTGCACTCTTCAGTGGTCTTACCGGTGTAAATCGCGGTGGTAGTCGTCTTTTCCAGCTTATCCAAAGAATCCACCAGCGTACCCTTGCTGGGATCCTCCTTGACCTCGGGAGTGACGGGGTTGAACTTGACCATGGAGATGTAGTCCATGCAGACCCAGCCCTTGTCGGTGCGGCCCCACTTGGCGGCGCCGCCGTTCTTGACTTCCAGAATCTGAACCTGGGTGCCGGGCAGCAGCTTACCCACCGCGGCGTAGCCAATGCCGGCGCCCTGACGGACGTTCACGCCGGAATAGGTGTTGGCAACGATGCCGGTGCCGGTGCCGTCAGTAGTGATGGTTTTGCCGGAGGAATCAGTGACCTCTTTGTTACCGTCCAGAGTACCCACGCGGACATTCAGATACTTGGCGGAGACCCAGCCGTCCTTCTCGTAGTCATAGACGCCGTTCTCGTTGGTGTCCAGCTTGTACCATTCATCCTTCTTGGACTCCCAAACACGGACGGTGGTGCCGCGTCTCAGGGAGCCGATGACTGCGCCATAGAGTGCGCCGGTTTTCCGGACACGGACGCTGTCCGTATCGATGACGGTGGCGATCAGGCCGGTGTCATGGTCATCTTTCTTCGTTTCCTCTTCCAGAGTAATTTCGTTGCTGCGCTTGACATACTTACTGGCCAGGTTGATCCAGCCGGTGTTCGTGCCAACCTTGCCAGCCAGGACGGTATCCAGAACCGTAATCTTGCCCCAGATGTTCTCGCCCACCAGGCGAATCTTGTTGACTTCCACTTCCACGCCCTTGTTCATGGTGAAGGACAGCTCAGCGGCGTCGCCGGCGTTCTTTCTGACACTGGTGGTATCGCTGACAACCGTGTACTTCACGGGGTCCAGAGAAACATTGTACCACTCATCATCGCCCAGAGCCGCGCCTGCGTCAGAAATGGGAATCCAGGCGTTTCTGTTCACATAAATCGTATTGTTGTTCTTATCCTTTTCGGCATTTCTCCAGGTTGCCTTCGCCCAGGTAGCCTTGCCGCTACCGTAGGAGGCAACAGCCAGATTGGTGATGGTGATGCTGGAGCCCTCGGGGATATTGTCGTATACATTGCCCTTGGCGTCCTTGAAGGCAACCTTCTGGGAGGAATCGCCGGCGGCGGTGTAGGCGGTCACGTTCCCGTTCACGCTGCCGGTGAAGGCATAGGCGGCTACGCCCGCGTCAGAGACGGTCTTGCCGTCCAGCATCTTCAGGTTGGTGTAGGTCAGGCAGATCCAGCCGGCGTCGGAACGGCCCCAGCGGTGACCGTTGACGGTCTTGATCTCATAAATCTTGACAGTATCATTCTTAACCAGAGCGCCGACAATTTTGTAATCGGTGCCCGCGCCGTTACGGACGTTCAGATAGCCGTTGTAGGTCACGGTGGCAGTGGCGATCACGTTATCAGGGTAGGCGTCCTCCACGGCCACGCCAATCTTGACCCAGCCATTCTTGGCGCTCACGAAACCCCATCTGACGCCATTATCGTCCAGATAGTCCTGGGTAATCTCAATGGAACCGCTGACGGTAACTGTCTTGCCATTGCTGTCCTTCATGGCGTCGGAGCCATTCTCCGGTCTGACGTAGACAGTGGTAGACAGCAGATCGCTGGCCAGCATTGGGTAGACTACGGCGACACCGTGGGTATCGCTGGTATCCTGCCAGTAGGCGTACAGGGTGTACTGACCATTCTCGCGGGGATTGATGCTGTCATCCACACAGGCCACATTCAGCTTGGGCATCAGCCGGCCGTCGAAAGGCTCGGTGTACCAGCCCAGGAACTTGTAGCCGGGACGGGAGGCAGTAACGTGGCTGATGGTCTTGGAAGCGTCAAACCGCATGCTGTAGGTGGAGCCGTTGCCGGCGGCGATCTTCGCGTTGGGGTCGTCGGTGTTCACATCGTACTTGATGGTCTTATACTGGGTAGGAATGACGTTGGAGTAAACATTATTCACATACATATTGACTTCCACCTGATGGCGGGCATACTGGCCGTCCTTCAGGCTGCTCATGACGTTCAGCAGCTCATTGGTGCCGGCCTTGCTGACGATGGCGCTCTTCAGCGCGCCGGTGCCGCTGAGCCACGCAGTGCCCGCGCCGTGGGTATAGACCACCAGCGCGTCATGCTGATTCTGGGTAAGCGTCAGGTTGTTCTTGGCAGCAAAGCTGTTAACCTGTTTATCCAGCTCAGTCAGATACGCACGCAGAGCAGTATCTGCCTGCTTCTGGGTGATGGTATGTACGTTCTTATCCGTATCCTGAGGCTTGCCTGTGGTATCGAAGTGGTGCTTCTCCTTACACACAGTGCCGTAGCCGGTGCGGAACTCGGAACCGGTCACATAATAGCAAGTATCCTTAAACGTCGTTAACTGCTTCAAAACCGTAATAGCAGCCTCACTGATCTTGTTCTCAGCGGCAGCGGCGGTGACAGGCACCAGCCCAACCAGCAGAACGAGAGCCAGCAATGCGCACATGAATCTCTTCTTCATAAGCTCTTACTCCTTTTTTTCTTATGTAAGTAACGGTATTATAACAGACCCGTTTACAAATTGCAATACCTTTTTTGAAAATAATTACATTTTTGTTACAATATTTTTCCTTGTACTGTAACCACTTCCAGTGTACCACAAAAACAGGGCGAATTTTGTCATATCCCGTGGGAATCCTTCAGAATAGCAAGAAATACTTGTAACCTTTTTCTTGAGGGTGAAGTGTGGAGAGTGGAGTGTGGAGTGATGGTATCGCCTTCGGCGATGGATTATCAATTTGATTCCGTTATCTCCACTCTTCACTCTCCACTCTTCACACTCCACCCTCCCCCCTCCCCTCCGGCTTGACTTTCGATTTCGGCACTGCTATACTCAAGAAAACCCTTCAGGAGGAAGACCCTATGGAAAACAAGAAGGCCCTCGTGGGCATGAGCGGCGGTGTGGACAGCTCCGTGGCGGCGTACCTGATGCAGCGGCAGGGCTACGACTGCACCGGCGTCACCATGCGGCTCTATGACAGCCCCACCGAGGAGAGCACCTGCTGCTCTCTGGACGATGTGGAGGACGCCCGGGCTGTTGCCGCCCGTCTGGGCATCCGGCACTATACCTTCAATTTCACCGAGGATTTTGACCGGCAGGTGATTCAGAAATTTGTCGCCAGCTATGAGCAGGGCCTGACCCCCAATCCCTGCATTGACTGTAACCGGTATCTGAAATTTGACCGTCTGCTGCGGCGGGCTCAGGAGCTGGGCTGCCAGTGGGTAGCGTCCGGGCACTACGCCCGGATCCGGCAGGAAAACGGCAGGTATCTATTGTATAAGGCCGCGGACACAGCCAAGGATCAGACCTATTTCCTGGCCTGCCTCAGCCAGGAACAGCTTTCTCATATTCAGTTCCCGCTAGGAGATCTGACCAAGACCCAGGTTCGGCAGATTGCCGCGGAAAACGGGTTCGTCAACGCCCGGAAGCGGGACAGTCAGGATATCTGCTTTGTCCCCGACGGAGATTACGGAGCCTTTTTGCAGCGCTACACCGGCAAGACCTTCTCCGAGGGAGATTTTCTGGATCTCCAGGGGCAGGTGGTAGGCCATCACCGGGGCACGGCCTGCTATACCAAGGGCCAGCGCAAGGGGCTGGGCCTTGCCATGGGAGAGCCGGTGTACGTCTGCGCCAAGGATATGGCAAGAAACACCGTGACTGTCGGCCCGAATTCCGCCCTCTTCTCCCCTTCCCTCCGGGCCAACGACTGGAACTGGTATCCCTTTGAGGAGTTGACCCAGCCCCTGCGTGTCACCGCCAAAACCCGGCACAGCCAGTTTGAGCAGCCGGCTACGGTCTATCCGGAGGGAAACGGCTTCGCGAGAGTAGAATTTGATGAACCCCAGCGAGCCGTCACCCCCGGTCAGGCCGTGGTGCTGTATGACGGGGATGTGGTGGTCGGCGGAGGAACCATTACAGAGTGAAGAGTGGAGAGTGGAGAGTGAAGTGCGCAAGACAGCGCCTATCTCTCCACTCTTCACTCTCCACTCTTCACTCTCCACTCTTCACACTAATCTTCCGCCCAGCCCAGGGCGCATTTCACGGCCTTATTCCAGCCGCGCAGGCGTTTATCCCTCTGTTCCTCCGAAATATTCGGGGTAAAGGTGCGCTCGATGGCCCAGTTTTTCCGCACATCCTCCCTGTCCTTCCAGTAGCCCACCGCAAGGCCCGCCAGATACGCCGCGCCCATGGCGGTGGTTTCCACGCATTTGAGCCGCTGCACCGGGGCATCGATGATGTCCGACTGGGTCTGCATCAGGTAGTTGTTGGCGGACGCGCCGCCGTCCACCTTCAGGGCGGTGAGCCGAATGCCGGAGTCTGCCTCCATGGCCCGGAGCACATCGTGGGTCTGGTAGCACAGGCTGTCCAGGGTAGCCCGGATGATGTGGTATTTGTTGACGCCCCGGGTCAAGCCCACGATGGCGCCCCGGGCGTACTGGTCCCAGTGGGGCGCCCCCAGCCCCGTAAAGGCGGGCACCACATAGCAGCCGTTGGTGTCCGACACCTTTTGTGCCATGTACTCGGAGTCCGGGGCGGAGTCAATGAGCCGCAGCTCGTCCCGCAGCCATTGCAGAGCCGCCCCCGCTACAAAAATAGAGCCTTCCAGCGCGTACTCCACTTCCCCGTTCAGGCCCCAGGCGATGGTGGTAACCAGACCGTTCCGGCTGAACACCGGCGTTTTGCCCGTATTCATCAGCAGGAAGCACCCGGTTCCGTAGGTATTCTTGGCCTCGCCGGGGGCGAAGCAGGTCTGGCCGAACAGCGCGGCCTGCTGGTCTCCGGCAGCCCCCGCAATGGGGATTGCCGCGCCAAAGAATTGGGGCAGAGCCTCCCCGTAGACACAGCTGCTGGGCTTGACCTCCGGTAGCATACACTTGGGGATGTTCAGTTCCTTCAAAATGTCCTCGTCCCATTGCAGGGTATTGATATTGAACAGCATGGTTCGGGAGGCGTTGGAATAGTCCGTCACATGGGCCTTTCCCCCGGTGAGCTTCCAGATAAGCCAGGTCTCCACCGTGCCGAATAGCAGCTCGCCCTTTTCCGCCCGCTGCCGGGCACCGGGCACGTTTTCCAGAATCCAGCGCAGCTTGGTGCCGGAAAAATAGGCGTCAATGACAAGGCCTGTCTTTTTCCGGAAGCTTTCCGTCAGCCCTTTCGCTTTCAATTCGTCGCAGTAGTGGCTGGTGCGGCGGCACTGCCAGACGATGGCCCGACAGATGGGCTGGCCGGTCTTTTTATCCCAGACGATGGTAGTTTCCCGCTGATTGGTGATGCCGATGGCGGCAATGTTGGCGGCCGTGGCCCCGATGTTTTCCATAGCCTGCCGGGCCACCTCCAACTGGGTGGACCAGATTTCATTCGCGTCATGCTCCACCCAGCCCGGCTGGGGGAAATACTGGGTGAACTCCTTCTGAGCCATGGAGCAGACCTCGCCTGCTTCATTGAATAAACAGCAGCGGTTGGACGTGGTGCCCGCGTCCAGAGCCATGATGTATTTTGCCATGCAGCTTCCTCCTTACGGTTTTATTGCTATTACTTTAGCATAGAGAAGAAAGAAATACAATAGCGAGAACGGCGTGTCAGCGATAGATCACCCGTTGTGTCATCCTGAGCGAGCAAAGCGAGTCGAAGGATCTTCGCACCGATTTGACCGCTGGGCTGGACGAAATGCGTAGATTCCTCGACGCGCTTCGCTTGCTCGGAATGACAAGCGACGCATCCACTCCCCACACTGAAAAAGAGCGGGTCGCCCCGCTCTTTTTCCTATAAGCTCTTGACAAACAGCGCCCGGATGGCGTTGAGGACTGCCAGAATCATGACGCCTACATCCGCCACAATGGCCAGCCACATATTGCCCAGACCCAGTGCGCCCAAAATCAGGCACACCGCCTTTACCCCGATGGCAAACCCAATATTCTGCTTGACAATGGCAAGGCATTTCCGGGAGATTTTGATGGCCTTGGCAATTTTCAGAGGGTTGTCGTCCATCAGCACCACGTCCGCCGCTTCAATGGCCGCGTCGGAGCCCATGGCGCCCATGGCGATGCCGATGTCCGCCCGGGCCAGCACCGGGGCGTCGTTGATGCCGTCGCCCACAAAGGCAAGCCTGTCTTTTTCGCCCTTGGCGGCGAGAATTTCTTCCACCTTGGCCACCTTATCTCCGGGCAGCAGCTCGCTGTAGACTTCGTCAATGCCCAGTTCCTTTGCAACAGCATTTGCCACAGCGGCGGCGTCGCCGGTGAGCATCACCGTCTTCTTTACGCCCGCTTTTTTCAGGGAAGTGATTGCCTGCTTTGCCGTGTCCTTTACGGTGTCGGACACCACGATATATCCGGCATAGGCCCCGTTCACCGCCATGTGCACCACGGTGCCCACCGCGGATACCGGCTCCGCCGGGATGTTCAGGGATTTCATCAGCTTTTCGTTGCCCGCCGCAACGCTTACGCCGTCCACCGATGCCGTGATGCCGTGACCGCTTTTTTCCTGAATGTCTTTCACCCGGCCCGGTTCCAGGGGCCGTCCGTAAGCCTTGACAATGCTGCGGGCAATGGGGTGAGAGGACGCGCTTTCGGCGTAGGCCGCGTATTCCAGCAGCTTTTCCGGGGTGCCGGTCACATTGTGGATTTGACTGACCGCGAACACACCCTTCGTCAAAGTGCCGGTCTTGTCAAACACCACGCAGGTGGTCTGGGACAGGGTTTCCAAATAATTGCTGCCCTTGACTAAGATTCCCTGATTGCTGGCTCCGCCGATGCCCGCGAAGAAGCTCAGTGGGATGCTGATGACCAGGGCGCAGGGACAGCTGATGACCAGGAAGGTCAGGGCCCGGTACAGCCAGTCGGTCACGAGGGTCAGAATCGGGCCGCTGTAGCCCAACAGCAGTTGGACAATGGGCGGCAGCACCGCCAGCGCCAGCGCGCCGGAGCAGACCGCCGGGGTGTAAACCCTGGCGAATTTGCTGATAAAATCCTCGGATTTACTCTTGCGGGAGCTGGCGTTTTCCACCAGCTCCAGAATTTTCGACACGGTGGACTGGCCGAATTCCGTAGTGGTGCGGATTTTCAGCACGCCGCTTAAGTTGATGCAGCCGCTGATGACGCTGTCTCCAGCCCCGATCTCCCGGGGCATACTCTCGCCGGTGAGGGCGCTGGTGTTGAGGCTGGACTGTCCCTCCATCACCACGCCGTCAATGGGCACCTTCTCGCCGGGCCGCACCACAATGACGGTTCCGACCTCCACTTCATCGGGGTCAACCTGCGTCAGCTTCCCGTCCACTTCCACATTGGCGTAGTCCGGGCGGATGTCCATCAGCTGGCTGATGTTTTTACGGCTCTTGCCCACGGCGTAGCTCTCAAACAGCTCGCCGGTCTGGAAGAACAGCATCACAGCCACCGCCTCGGCAAACTCTCCGCTTTGCTCCAGCAGGGCGATGGCAAAGGCGCCCACCGTGGCAATAGCCATCAGAAAGCACTCGTCCAGCACCCGGCCGTTGCGGATGCCCCGCCAGGCCTTGGCCAGAATGTCGTGGCCTACTATATAATAGGGTATCAGGTACAGCGCAAACAGCACCGCCGTGCGCGCAGGCTCCCCGAAGGGAAGCAAATTCTTCCCCAGGCCCAGCAGAACCAACAGCGCCGCCGCTGTCAAAATCCGCCGGAGCAGCTTTTTTTGTTTATTACTCATACTTGACCAATCCTCGCACAATCCGTAGGGCGGGGTCATGACCCCGCCGACGCACCGATGTCATTGCAATGCTCCGTGTTCTTCGGTAGTTTCCCTCATTGTGTCATTTTCAGTACGGCGGAATACTCCACCGGATCGGCGGGGTCATGACCCCGCCCTACGATCAGAACGCAATTTCGCAGTCCGGCTCCACCTTGCGGCAGGCCTTCAGCACATTGGGCATGACTTCGGCAGGACTTGCCCCCTCGGCAAAGGTGACGATCATCTTCAGGGCCATGTAGTTCACAGTGCAATCGGCAACGCCGGCGACTTTCTTCGCGGCCTGCTCCATGAGGTTGGCACAGTTGGCGCAGTCAACTTCGATTTTGTAGGTTTTTTTCATGATGAATACCCCTTTCATTTTTTTGTACATATGAGCACTTGTTCATCTGTTATAGGTATATCATAGATTGCCCCGCTTGTCAAGAGAAAAAGGAGCGGATTTCTCCGCTCCTTCGGTTGTAATGACATAGTGGTAACGATACCGAGCCACCCACCCAATGGTGTTGGTCAATAGACCCGGTTCGTAACACATTGGCAGGCGGTCCTGCCGCCCGCATTGACTGGCAGCCCTGCCGCCTTATTCCAGTTCAAAAGCGCCTGTATACAGCCGGTAATAGGTGCCCTTCTGGGCAATCAGCTCCTCGTGGCTGCCCCGCTCGATGATCCGGCCCTGATCCAGCACCATAATGCAGTCGGAATTGCGGATGGTGCTCAGGCGGTGGGCAATGACGAACACGGTTCTGCCGTGCATCAGGGCGTCCATGCCGTCCTGTACCAGTTTTTCCGTCCGGGTGTCGATGGAAGAGGTGGCCTCATCCAGAATCATGACGGGAGGATCGGCTACCGCCGCCCGGGCAATGGCAATCAGCTGCCGCTGGCCCTGAGACAGGCTGGCGCCGTTGCCGGTGAGCACCGTCTGGTAGCCCTGGGGCAGGCGGGTGATAAAGTCGTGGGCATTGGCCAGCTTCGCCGCCTTGATGCAGTCCTCATCCGTGGCGTCCAGCTTGCCGTAACGGATGTTGTCCATCACCGTGCCGGTGAACAGGTTGGTCTCCTGGAGCACCACGCCCAGGGACCGCCGCAGATCGGGCTTGGCGATTTTGTTGATGTTGATATTGTCGTAGCGAATTTTGCCGTCGGCAATGTCGTAGAAGCGGTTAATCAGGTTGGTAATGGTGGTCTTACCCGCGCCGGTGGCGCCCACGAAGGCGATTTTTTCGCCGGGATGGGCGTACAGGGTCACATCATGCAGAACGGTCTTGTCCGGCACATAGCCGAAGTCCACGTTAAACATGGTGATGTCGCCCTTCAGCTCGGTGTAGGTCACGGTTCCGTCCGCCTGATGGGGATGCTTCCATGCCCAGCGGCCGGTGCGCTTGTCAGACTCAGTGATATTTCCGTTTTCGTCGATTTCCGCGTTGACCAGACGGACATAGCCCTGGTCCTGCTCAGGCTCCTCGTCCATCAGCTCGAAAATCCGCTCCGCGCCCGCAAGGGCCATGACGATGGAATTGATCTGGTTGGACACCTGGGAGATGGGCATATTGAAGGAACGGGACAGGGTCAGGAAGCTGATGAGCTTGCCCACCGTCAGCAGCTTTCCGCCGGAGAATACCGTGAGCAGGCCGCCGATGATGGCGAGAATCGCGTACTGGGCATAGCCCAGATTGTTGTTCAGCGGCCCCATGGCGTTGGAGTAGGCGCCGGCAAGGTAGGCATCACCCCGCAGCTTTTCGTTCAGCTGGTCAAACTCCGCCTTGCAGGTATCCTCGTGGGTGAAGACCTTCACCACCCGCTGGCCGTTGATCATCTCCTCCACATAGCCGTTGACCGCGCCCAGAGAGCGCTGCTGGCCGATGAAGAATTTGGCGGACCGGCCCGCAATGGCCTTGGTGGCAAAGACAATCACCAGCACAGTGAGCAGCTGCAGAACCGTCAGAATCGGTGACGTAATGAGCATCGTCACCAGCACCACCACCAGCGTCACCACGGAAGACGCGCACTGGGGGATGGACTGGGAAATCATCTGCCGCAGGGTATCGATGTCGCTGGTGTAGCGGCTCATGATATCGCCGGCGGTGTGGGTGTCGAAGTAGCGGATGGGAAGGGTCTGCATATGGGTGAACATCTGATCCCGGATGGTCTTCTGGGTGCCCTGGCTGACCTTCACCATCAGGAAGTTCATCAGGAACGCAGACACCATACCAACCAGATAGATGCAGGCCATCATGGCCAGGAATCGAAGCAGGGGCGCAAAATCGGGATTGACCTGCCCCAGCATGGGGGTGATGTAGTCGTCCACCAGCGTACCCAAAGAGGCGGAGCTGGCAGCCTGGGCCACGGCGCTGAACACCACGCACAGGCCTACCACAATCAGAGTACCCCGGTATTTCAGCATATAGGACAGCAGCCGGAAAAGGGTCTGCTTTGGCTTTTTCGCCATGCGGCCGTCGCCGCGCATTCTGACAGGAGGCATTATTCCATCGCTCCTTTCGTCTGGGATTCGTAGACCTCGCGGTAAATTTCGCTGGTTTTCAGCAGCTCGTCGTGCTTGCCCTGGGCCACGATTCTGCCGCCGTCCATAACCAGAATCAGGTCGCACGCCTGCACGGAGGCAATCCGCTGGGCAATGATGATTTTGGTGGTTTCGGGAATCTCCCCGGCCAGGGCCTGCCGGATGGAAGCGTCGGTGCGGGTATCCACCGCAGAGGTGGAGTCGTCCAGAATCAGAATTTTCGGCTTCTTGAGCAATGCCCGTGCGATGCACAGGCGCTGCTTCTGACCGCCGGAGACGTTGGTGCCGCCCTGCTCGATGTGGGTGTCGTAGCCGTCGGGGAAGGAGCGGATAAACTCGTCGGCGCAGGCAATCTGACAGGCATGAACCATTTCCTCATCGGTGGCGTTGGGGTTGCCCCAACGCAGATTCTCCCGGATGGTGCCGGAAAACAGCACATTCTTTTGCAGCACCATGGACACCGCGTCCCGCAGCGCCTTCACGTCATAGTCCCGGACATCCACACCGCCGACCTTAATACAGCCCTCGGTGACGTCGTAGAGTCTGGGAATCAGCTGCACCAGCGTAGATTTACTGGAGCCGGTGCCGCCCAGGATGCCCACGGTCATACCGGAGGCAATGTGCAGGTTGATATTCTCCAGCGCCGCCCGGTCGGCGGTCTTGGAATACCGGAAGGACACATTCTCAAAGTCCACAGAGCCGTCTTTCACGGTTTCCACAGGGTTTTCGTGGTTTTTCAGCTCCGGCTCCTCCGTTAAGATTTCGGTAGTCCGGCGCATGGGCACCCGGGACATGGTGACCATGACGAACACCATGGACAGCATCATGAGGGAGCTGAGAATCTGGGTGGTGAAGGTGAACATGGAGGTCAGCTGACCGGTGGTCAGGCCCATGGCAGCGTTGTTGCCGGAGGCCACCACCATGGTGGCGCCCACAAAGGAGATCACCAGAATACAGGTGTACACCGCGAACTGCATCAGGGGGTTGCCAAAAGCCATAGTCTGCTCTGCTTTGCAGAAATCCTTGTAAATGCTTTCTGACACAGAGGTGAATTTGTCGGTCTCCCGGTTCTCCCGGACGAAGGACTTCACCACCCGGATGCCGTGGACGTTCTCCTGCACCACGTTGTTGAGCTTATCGTAGGTTCTGAACACCCGGTCAAACACCGGGAACACCATGCGGATCAGGATAAACAGTCCCAGTCCCATCAGCGGCAGCACCACGCAGTAGATGATGCAGAGCCGGGGGCTGACGGAAAAGGCATTGGCCGTTGCCAGAATCAGCATCATGGGGCACCGGATGGCCATACGAATCATCATCTGGAAGGTCATCTGGATGTTGGCCACGTCCGAGGTCAGCCGGGTGACGATAGACGCCGTGGAGAATTTGTCGATGTTGGCAAAGTCATATTCCTGCACCTTATAATACATATCATGGCGCAGGTTCCGGGCAAAGCCGGTGGCGGCGTAGGATGCCAGCACTGCCGAGGCGATGCCGAAAATCAGGGAAATCAGGGCGTAGAGCACCAGCAGTCCGCCGTTGCTCACCACGGCGCCCATGTTGCCCACGCTGACGCCCTGATCCACCACCTGCGCCAGCACCAGCGGGATTTTGGTTTCCATGTAAACCTCGCCGATCATGCAGACCGGGGCCAGAATCGCCGGCCATTTGTATTCCCGGATACACCGGGCAAGGGTCTTTATCATGCTTTCTTCTCCTCCTTACTGGGGCACCCGCAATCCGGGCGAACATTGTCGATAGCACGCTGTAAAAATTGGGTGAACTGCGCCTTTTCCTCCGGGGAAAAGCCCTGAACGATGCGGCTTTCATTTTCCAGGATCACCGCGTGCATCCGCTCGTGGCAGGCAAGCCCCTTTTCCGATATCACAATCCGCTTGCTGCGGCGGTCGTTGGGGTCGGTTATCAGCTCTACAAAGCCCTTCTGCTCCAGCCGGGACAGCAGGCCCGACACCGTCGGATGGGTCAGGTGCAGCTCAGCCTCCACGTCCCTTGCGTAGGTGGGCTGCTGCCCCCGGCGGGCAATGAAGGCCATGAGCCGTCCCTGAGACGCGGTCAGGCCCACATTGTTCAGCGCTTCCGTCATGGTCTGATCACAGCACCAGTGCAGAATCCGCACCAGGTGTCCGTAATGTACGCACAGCGTAATCACCCCCATAGAATTATGTAGCAGGCTACATATTAGCAGGTTTTATGAAATTGTTCAAGTGGTTTTGTAAAATGTTTACAATTCGTTCCCATTTGCATGAGTGGCACCGCCTGCGCACATACTACTTTCGAGGTGACGCAAGATGAAAGAGGACGAAAAAAAGCCGCTTTCCTGGGAAGCGGCGGACCCCAAGCCCCCGGTAATCCACTCCGGGCGGATGGAGAACAGGACAAGAAATTAGTAAAAGCTTATTGGTTTAACGCAGCATATGAATAAATTGGAATTTGTGAGAGTTGACAGTTGATAGTTGACAGTTGACAGTTAAGGAGTCCCTTCGGGACAATTAAAATAAGAATGACGAAAAAGCAGGTATTTCAATAAGGATCTTTCGCATTTTGCATCCTTGAGTTTATATTTATTCATCCCGCAGGGATACCACAACTGTCCACTGTCAACTATCAACCGTCAACTAAATTACAATTTATCGCTTTGCTGACGTAAACCGATAAGCATAAAAACAGCAGGGCCGGAAATCCGACCCTGCTGCTTATCTGTACATTTTCAGGCTTAGCCGTTGGCGCGCATCTGAGCGAAGCACTCGCTGCAGAACACGGGACGGTCAGTCTTGGGCTGGAAAGGCACCTTGGCCTCGCCGCCGCAACGGGCGCAGGTAGCGGTGAAGAACTCACGGGGAGCACGGGTAGCGTTCTTGCGAGCGTCACGGCAGGCCTTGCAGCGCTGGGGCTCGTTCTGGAAGCCACGCTCAGCGTAGAACTCCTGCTCACCGGCAGTGAACACGAACTCGTTGCCGCACTCTTTGCAAACTAAAGTCTTGTCTTCGTACATGAAAAAATACCTCTCTTCGGTTTGTTGTTGCCCCGTGAAATTCCACCAGAAAATGACATAACGCAGGGTCAAAGATTATGGATGGCAAACTCTGCCACAAGACGGATTATACACACATGGGGTCATTTTGTCAATCCTTAATAAAAAATTTTCCCCGAATTTTTCTGATTTATGCAACTTTCATTGTTGGTTTCCGGTTAAATGGAAAACTGCGCCTGTCCCTCGTAGGGAATGTGCAGGTGGTCGTAGGCCAGGGCCGTGACACAGCGGCCCCGGGGTGTCCGGGTCAGGAAGCCCAGCTGCATGAGATATGGCTCGTACACATCCTCCAGCGTCACCGCCTCCTCGCCGATGGTGGCGGCCAGGGTCTCCAGACCCACCGGGCCGCCGCCGTAATTCTGGATAATGGCAGTGAGCATCCGGCGGTCGATGTTGTCAAGGCCCAGCTTGTCCACCTCCAGCCGCTTCAAGGCCAGATCGGCAGCTTCCTTGGTAATCACGCCGTCGCCCATGACCTCGGCAAAGTCCCGGACCCGCCGCAGAAAACGGTTGGCGATACGGGGTGTGCCCCGGCTCCGGGAGGCGATCTCCATGGCGCCCGCTTCCTCAATGGGCATCCCCAGAATGGTGGCGGAACGAGTGACAATTTTCGCCAGCTCCTCCGGGGTGTACAGCTCCAGCCGCAGATTCACGCCGAACCGGTCCCGCAAAGGCGCCGACAACTGGCCCGCCCGGGTGGTGGCCCCCACCAGCGTGAATTTCGGCAGATCCAGGCGGATGGAATTGGCGCTGGGGCCCTTGCCCACGATGATGTCGATGGCGAAATCCTCCATGGCGGGGTACAGAATCTCCTCCACCACCCGGTTTAAGCGGTGGATTTCATCGATAAACAGGATATCCCCGGGATTCAGATTGGTCAGCAGCGCCGCCAGGTCTCCGGGCTTTTCGATGGCAGGGCCGGAGGTGACCCGGATGCCCGCCCCCATTTCGTTGGCGATGACCCCGGCCAGGGTGGTCTTGCCCAGACCGGGCGGGCCGTAGAGCAGGGTGTGATCCAGCGGCTCATTGCGGCGGCGGGCGGCTTCAATATAGACAGACAGGTTACTCTTGGCCTTCTCCTGCCCCGTGTAGTCCACCAGCAGCTTGGGCCGCAAGCCGATCTCCCCCGCGTCCTGGGGCGCGAAGGTGGGGGAAATGATGGGGCTGTCAAATTCTTGGGAAAACTCTAAACTCATAATATCCTCCAGACGCTCTGTAGGGCGGGGGCTTGCCCCCGCCGTGTAGGTCTATGCTTCCGCTTTGCGGACGGCGGGGGCAA
>JALFXH010000104.1 GCA_022786965.1 Clostridiales bacterium | reverse complement strand
GGTCCTGTCGTTGAGCGTCAGCAACTACTGGAACGGCTCCGCTCTGAACCTGACGGGGATTGCCATTGGCGCCATTGACCTGTACCTGCTGATGAAACGCGGGGTGGGAATCCCCAAGGTGCTGATTTTCAGCGCGGCGGCTGGGCTGGTGCTGCATGGCGCGCTGGGACTGCCCGCGTAGAAATTGACAATTGACAGTTGACAATGAACAATTAAGGAGGAAACCAGAATGACGGAACAAGACATGATTGGTTTGGCGCTGGCGGAGAATTTTGCCGGGGCCGTGGTGGTGGACACGAAGGACATCGTATTCGATCCCATTTTCCGGCCCTGCTGTGAGGAGAACCTCTGCGGGCAGTATGGCGTCAACTACACCTGCCCCCCGGACTGTGGCTCCACGGAGGAGATGGAGCGGAAAATCCGCGCCCACAAAAAGGCGCTGGTGCTGCAAACCATCTGGGAGATTCCCGACATCACCGACAACGCCGCTATCAAGCCCGCGAAAAAGGCCCACAACGCCGCCCAGCTGCGGCTGATGAAGAAGTTCCGGGAAGGCGGTGTTCCTGGCTTCCTGGTGGGTGCCAGCGGCTGCGCCCTGTGCAGTCCCTGCCACCTGAAAAACGGAGAACCCTGCGCCCACCCCGAGGACAGGTATTCCTGTATGTCCGCCTACTGTGTATTCGTACAAAAACTGGCGGAGCACTGCGGCTTGGAATACGACTGCGGTCCCGGATTGCTGGCGTTTTTTGGGATGTATGTGTTTGATTGAGCCAGTACCGGCATAGCGGGGCAGGTCAATGACCTGCCCCTACGATTTGGTTCATCAAAACAGAAACCGCTGCTCGGCAAGTGACGGTGTTTTGCGTCGGGCCAACCGTTTGTCCCAACGCCCGTTTCTGCCCTCGGCACAGCCCAAAGCGCCTCGCTTGTCAACGCCGCCGATCATCAAAATTTCGTTCATTTTTTCTTGACATTTTCTCCCGGGGTTTTTATAATATTTTCCATATGGCAAAATGCAGTGAAGGAAAGAGTACTTCGCTTCCCCCGCTTTTCAGAGAGTCTCTCAGGTGCTGGAAGGGAGACAGGCGGCCGCGAAGGAACATGGCTCCGGAGCAGCGCGGCTGAAGATTTATACTAATTCTTGATAAAAAGATTTCATCAGCAGCGTAGGGATATTGGTGCAAGACAAGGCAGAGGAATGCAGCCATACTGTATGTATGGCAAGTGACGATAACGCAGTATTGCACCAATAGACCAAGCTGATATGAAAGATTTTTATCGAGAATTAGTATTAGGCCGCGACGGGTCTGCCCGTTACAGCGGAGGATGCTGCTGGGCATCTGCGAGGAGGCTCCGCTTGCGGAGCGAAGAGAAGTGGTACCACGGACGATAACGCCCGTCTTCTATTGATTTAGAGGACGGGTGTTTTTATTTTGTAAGGAGGATCTATCAATGAAAAAGAAAAAATCCCTGAACATCACCCTGGCGATTTTCATCGGACTGGTTGCCGGCATTCTGTTCGGCCTGTTCATGCCCGGGCGGTATGAGTTCGCCCTGCCGGTGATCCAGACCATCAGCAGCCTGTACATGAACGCTCTGCGCATGATGATCTACCCCCTGGTCTTCTGCAGCCTGGTTATCGGCATTCAGGGCATCGGCTCCGTCAGCGCCACCGGCAAGGTGGGCGGTCAGTCCGTGCTGTACTTCGTTTCCACCACCCTCATCGCCAGTACCCTGGGCCTGTTCCTGCCCCGGATGCTGGGTCTTGGCAAGGGCGTTTCCATCCAGATGATGGACTCCACCGTGGAAGCGGCGAAATTCACCAACCTGCTGGACACCGTGAAGAACCTGATCCCCGCCAACCCCGTGGCCTCCTTCGCCACCGGCGATATGCTGCAGGTGCTGGTGTTCGCCATCATCGTGGGCATCGCCTGCCTGACCCTGGGCAAGAAGGCGGAGCCGGTGGTGAAGCTCTGCGAGTCCTTCCACGCCATCTGCATTAAGGTCGTTGGCTGGGTCATGTACTGCACTCCCGTGGGCGTGTTCTGCTCCATCGCCGCCGTCATGTACGCCAACGGCGTGGAGACCATGATCGCTCTGGGCGGCGTGCTGGTTGCCATGTACGTCACCTATTTCTTCTACATCCTGCTGGTCTACGGCGGCATTGTGAAGTTTATCGGCAAGTACCCCGCGCTGAAATTCTTCAAGTCCGTGATGCCCGCGGCCTTGACTGCCTTCGGCACCTGCTCCAGCGCCGCTACCATCCCCATCAGCAAGCGCTGCGCCGATGAAATGGGCGTACCCAACGAGATTTCCTCCCTGGCCCTGCCCCTGGGCGCTACCATCAATATGGACGCCGTGTCCATCATTATGTCCTTCATGATCGTGTTCTTCGCCAACGCTTGCGGCGTGGAGATTACCTTTGGCATGATGGTGGTGGTGATGCTGTCCAACACCTTGCTGTCCATCGGCGCCCCCGGCGTTCCCGGCAGCGCCATCGCCTGCTTCGCCGCCCTGTCCACCATCGCGGGCCTGCCCGCCGGTGTCATGGGTGTGTACATCAGCGTCAACACCCTGTGCGACATGGGCGCCACCTGCTGCAACGTGCTGGGCGACATCGCCTGCTCCGTGGCCATGAAGCATACCGTCAAGCTGGATTCCGCTGCCGCTGAGGAAAAGTAAGCAAATACACACTTGGGCTGTCGCTTGTGGCAGCCCATTTCTTTTTCGGATTTGCGTATAACGACCCATCTGCCGGGCGGAGTCATGACTCCGCCCGCGATAGCAAAGGGCTGCCTCTTATGATTCGCGAAAATCATGAGAGGCAGCCCTGTGTTTTTGATATTTCCGGACTTTTACCGGAGGCCGCGGCCGGCACTGTTGAGACGACCCGGCAGCATGGGAAGCAGGCTCGCCCTATTTCAGCAAATCCGGGCGCTGCTTTTGGACGATCGCCAGCGCGGCAGCCAGGGCGGCATCGGAGCTGCCGGCTTCCAGAACGTTTTGCAGCCGCCGGGCTTCGTCCATTTCCCGCTCCTGCCGCGCTTTTTCCCTGCGAACCACAAAATCCGCGGCCAGCGCGTCAATCGCTTCCGCCGACTTGGGGAGCTTTTTGGTGATCAGAAATTCCTCATAGGCATTGCAGATCCGCTCGGTTTCGTCCCCGAAATAAATCTGCTTTCCGTGATCCAGCCACAGGATTTTATTGCACATCTCCCGCACCTGATCCACAGAATGGGACACCAGAATTCCGGTGACGCCGCTGGACAAAATCTGGCGCATTTTGTCGCCGCTCTTTTTCCGGAAGGCGCCGTCGCCTACGGACAGCACTTCGTCCAGAATCAGAATGTCTGGGTTGACCAGGCAGGCGATGGAGAAGGCCAGCCGGGACTTCATGCCGGAGGACAGCTGCTTGAAGGGCCGCTCCTGAAAATCCTGAAGCTCCGCGAATTCAATGATGCTGTCGTACATCTCGTTCATGAATTTGCGGGTGTAGCCAAGCATGGCCCCCCGGAGGTAGGTGTTTTCCCGGACGGTCAGGTCCGGGTCGAAGCCGGAGGCCAGCTCCAGCAGTGCCGCGATGGTGCCGTTGATCTCCATATGGCCCCTGGTGGGAACCATAATTCCCGATACCGCCTTCAAAAGCGTAGACTTTCCCGCACCGTTGGTGCCGATGATGCCCAGCATATCGCCCCTTTCCAGAGAAAAGGACACGTCCCAGTCGGCCCAGAATTCGGTGACATGATATTTGCCCTGTAAGCGGCGCACAACATATTCCTTCAGTCCGATGTCCTTAAAGTCACCGGTCATATACCGGATGGAGACTCCATCCGCCCGAATAATTGCCATGGTTCCGTTCCCCCCTTACACATAGTACAAAAAGCTGTGGTTGTACTTCTTGTAGATGAACCCGCCCAGGGCAGCAGCAGCCACGGCATAGAGGGCGCACAGCAGATGGAAGGGCAGGGACGGAATATTCCCCTCCAGAACCACGACGCGGAAATATTTGATGTAGCAGTATATGGGGTTCATCAGGAAGATTCGCTGCACCGCCGGGGGGAAGGCGTCCACCTTATAGAAAATGGCGGACAGATAGTTCAGCAGCAGTGTGAACACGTCGTACAGATAGCTGATATCCCGGAAGAACACGAACAGCGCCGAGAGGATCAGGCCCACGCCAAGATTGAACACCACGAGACAGGTGATGGGATACAGCAGGGCCAGAAAATGGGGGCCGAAGGAGATGCCGTCAAACAGCACGAACAGGAAGAACACGCACAGGTTCAGCCCGAAATTAATGAGGGACGACACGTTTTTGGACAGCAAAAACAGGTACTTCGGCACATTCACCTTGGTGAAAATGTGTGCGTTTGCCAACAGGGCATGCATTCCTCCCGTCGTGGATTCCCGGTAATAGGAGAACACCAGGTTGCCGCAGAAGAGGTAGATGGTGTAGTGGGGGGTGTTCCTGCCGAAAAACTGGGTGAACACCAGACTCATGACCAGCAGGTTCAGCAGGGGAGACATAATGCTCCAACCCATGCCCAGTACGGTGCGTTTGTATTTTTGTTTGAAGTCGCGCTTGGTAAGTTCCTCCATAAGGAACTTATTCTTAACAAACTGATCCTGAATTGTTTTTAATTTCATAATATACTCACAGAGGTTGGGGGGCCAATCAGTTGACGATGCCCAGTATTTGCTGTTTCATATGGTCATATCCTTCCCAGTCCTATTTCCATTTTCTCAGGATTTTAAGCAACGCCAGATTATTCTTTCTGATGGCAATATAATACAACATACATCTCTTGCCAATGCAGCATCTGACCATGTCCGCTGTCCGGAGAAAGCTGCCTGTATCCGTTGCAGATAAATCCTCCCTGGCCTGTTTTACGTATTCCGCAACAAGCTCAGGCTTGATTTTCTCCAGAGCATAGCGGTGAGTATGTACCTTGCACTGAAGAAGCTTGTCATTCAGACGATAATCCTTTTTGCTGCCAACGCTATCGTCCAGATGCTTAAAAATTGGGAAATGGACATACAGGCGCTCGTCATCTGCGGCAACATCCTGTCCGGGCCTGGAGAGACGGTAGTAATACAAATACTCCTCCACTGCAATGACAGATTGCGCCGCGGCATAGACTTCCACTTTGAAGGGCAGATCATCAAACCGCCTAAGCTCCGTATAGAAATGGATAGCAGACTTTTTCAGCATATCCATTTTGTAAATCCCCCGCCAGATAGCAATCCGGAGATAGCCAATCAGATCCTGAATTGCGCGCTTATCCGTAGTACCACGGTTATATGGCGCACCCAAAACATCCGGAATTTCCTGAATCTCCCCAGTATTATCGTAATACTCCTTATAGCCGCAGTAGCTGATGTCAAAGCTACCCTCCATAGCCGCGCGCAGCAGCTTTTGGAACATCGTCTCATCGATATAATCATCAGGGTCAATAAATCCTACATAATTGCCTTGGGCTCTTTTCAGGCCGTACTGACGGGCTGAGGCGCAGCCGCCGTTGGGCTTATCCAGCAAAAGAATACGGCTGTCCTTTTCTTGGTACTTCAGGATAATATCCCGAGAATGATCTGGGGAGCCGTCATTGACAAACAAAAACTCAACGTAATCGGCATCCCAGGCAGTGACGCTGCGTACACACTGATCAAGATACTTCTCCACATTATACATGGGGAATACAACGCTCAGTTCCACATCGGTGTCGGGACGCTTTTTCCACTCCAGAACATGCGGCTCCGCGTCCTGCTGGTAGGTCACAATCTGAATAAAGTCGCAGCATTTGCGGAAAGTTTCCCACACGTCGAAAGAATCGACACTGTTTTTCCGCATTTCACCAAACATCCAGAACGGTCTGGCATCCCACATCTGAAAAACGGATGATACATCGTCATCGATATCAGAAAATAGCAGCGCCCATTTCTCACCTTCCGCAGGACGTACGGCATCCGCCGGCAGGTAACGAATGCTGTTCAGCCGACCGAGAGCAGACGCATCCTGTCCCTTCAGCTGTTCCAACAGTCGTTCCGCCCAAACTTGCGTAATGGAGCCGGTCAAGATAATATCTTCCAACGTGGTTCGTCTGACCAGTTCAGCCAGTTTCCCACATGCAAAGCTTTCTCCAACAAACAGGATGAGTTTCTTAATTTCCTTTCCACGCTTATTGATATAACACTCATATTCCCGCATATGTTTACTTCTTCACAACCTTTCTGACAATTCTCCCGATTCTACCTTTCAGCCAGTAATCAGCCAAAAGCCCGTAAAAAGGACTTCTGAGCAGCAATGTTTTCGCCATTTCCTTACGGCGGGCAGGAGAGCAGACGCAAAAATAGATTTTGAAATACTTGAAGGGAATGCTCTTGAATAGCTCGTGCATTCCTTTCAGGAATAGCGGTAGATATTCCCGGTTTGTTACGTCAATAGTCCAAGTGGTAAAGTTTAGAAGCATTCTCAAAATGTAGGCGATCTCATTTGGTTCCCACCGCTCTCTGAGCGCCATATCCACTGTCTCACGAAATACCGGGATCATATCCATGCGCGTTATACTACTTCCAGACGTGGTCTGTTCGCCTGTGTTGATCCTGTATACGAATCCCGTACTGCGCATAGCAAAACAGCTTTCTGCTTTGTGGAGCAGCTCAAAGTGGGGCCGAACATCCTCCCATTTCACTCCCGTCGGAAAACGGAACGCATGCTGACGTAAAAAAGTCATGCGATATATCCGACGGCAGGCACTCGGTTCCAACGCGTATAGTTCAGGCGTTTTCTGTGCGTTGGTGACAATGGAAATAGTGTCATCCCCATCATTGGGATAGAAAATCTTTTCCAGCGTTTCTTTGTCATACCACTCAACAATGCGCTTGGAAGCGCTGTCATAAATCCAGGGAAGCGTAAAAATCAGATCTGGTGCTTCATTGACCTTTGTCAGGGCGTCCGCAAGCGTTTCCACAAACATACGATCCTGCCAGTCATCGCTATCCAGAAAAGTTACAAACTGCGTGTCCACCAGAGCCAATCCGGTATTCCGGGCAGCCCCTTGACCGTTGTTTTCCTGTTCAACATAGCGAATCCACCTCGGATATCTCCGGGCATATTCCTGAGCAATCTGACCACTGGAATCCGGTGAACCGTCATTGACAACAATGATCTTGTGACGCATCACTGTTTGGTTCAGCAGAGAATCCAAGCACTCCGCAAGATACCGCTCAACATTGTAGACCGGCACCACAATTGTCAAAAAAAACTCATCTAATGCAATCATCTAGTAATTATTCACTCCTTATTATGTAGACTACAGATAACTTCTGTATCTGAATCATTTCCTTACAAACCGATTTGATACTTCACTCAAGGTGCGCATTTTACAACGTTTGCAACTACTTATTTCCTTCAATACACTCCACCTCCGGGTGGAAAAAGAATCCAGCCCAGATGCCGCGTAATAGTACCCGCAATCGGGGCCATTTCGGCTTTCCGTGCCCCATAATCCGCAGAAAATCCCGGCAGCGCTTGGCAAAGCAGTAGGCGCGCCCTTTGATTCCCTCCTGCCGGTAGAGATGGGCTTCGTTCCGAAAAGCGTAAAAATACCGCCCAATCCGTTCCGCATCGTCCAGCGCTACATTGGAGCCTACGTTGCTTTTCGCGGCGTGAATCACCTGACTCTGCCCCTCCACGAAGCAGGGCAGCCCGCCCCGCACCGCAATCCGGCGGGTATACTCAAGATCGTCTCCCCATATGTAGTACTCCTTTATCGGAAGTCCGAAGCGGCGTATGGTTTCCGAACGCAGAAACAGCGACACAAAGGTGGCCTGCTCTGCCTGCACCAGACCGTATTTCATCAGGGGGCTATACTCGTAAAAACTCTTTTTCAGCTTCTGCCGGTTCATTTTGCACTCGCTGCCGTCTGTCCACAGGGCCACACTGCTGAGCCAGCCGTAATTACCATCGAGAACCCTGTCCGCTTCCAGCAGCTTTTCCAGGGCGTCCGGCTGCGGCAGGGTATCGTCGTCCATGATCCAAACATAATCATAGCCCGTTTTCACGGCCCAGCGCATCCCGAAGTGAAAGCCCCCCGCGCCGCCCAGGTTGCTGCCGGTGTTGCGGTAGTATAGGTTCGGCTGGGAAGCCAGCCACTGGGAGCTTCCGTCGGTACTGGCGTTGTCCACGATCAGAATATCGCAAGCCGCCGTCTGGGCTCGCAATGCCTCCACGCACTGCCGAAGCAGCTCCAGACGGTTGTAGGTTACGACCACCGCCGCGACGGTGCTCTCTTTTTCATTCCGCGGCATTCCACACGTCTCCTATTCCTGCATTTCACCCATATTTCTTTTTTATGGGCATCGCATGATGATCTATCCAAATTAAAAAAACAATAACTGGCAGAAGAACAGCAGAGACCTCGCCCGGAAAAGCGTCGGGCTTCGGCTGCTGCCGAGATGCTTTTCCGGGGGGCCATCCGCCGCTATCTGCGGATTCCCACTTTTTCCTGATTCATAAAGCCGCCCAACGCGGTTTTCAGAAGGATTTCAACATCCAGCCGCAGCGTCCAGTGGTTGATATACCACAGGTCATACCGAACCCGCTCCTCAATGCTGGTGTCTCCCCGCAGACCATTGATCTGTGCCCAGCCGGTCATGCCCGGACGCACCTGCTGCCGGACAAGGTACTGCGGGATCTCCTCCTTGAAGTGGTTCACATGATAGGGAACCTCCGGACGGGGGCCCACCAGACTCATCTGCCCAAACAGAACGTTGAACAGCTGGGGCAGCTCGTCAATGCTGGTTTTGCGGATGAAGCTGCCAAATGCCGTTTTGCGGGGATCTGCCGCGGTACTCCAGCCGGTTTCCTGCCGATTATTCATGCGCATACTGCGGAATTTCAGCATTTTGAAAATCTTCTTATTCCTGCCAACCCGTTCCTGCACAAAAAACACCGGGCCGGGGCTGCTGAGCTTCACACCAATGGCAACCGCCACCATGACAGGGCTGAGCAGCAGGAGCGCCAGAGAAGAACCGAGTATGTCCATCAGACGTTTTAGCCCGGCCATCACGATGTTGTCCAGCGGACAGGCGCTCAGATCGATCAGGCTGCTGTCTCCGATGACGTCTATGGAAGGATTCATGGGGATGAAGCTATTGTAAGTGGGAATGATGCTGACGCGCACACCCTCTTTGTTGGCGGCATAGATAATCTGCTTCATCAGCTGCTCATTGTTGGCGTCCAGGGCGATGACCAGCTCGTCCACATCCCGTTCCTGCAGGATCCGTCCCAGATTCTCATAGGGTCCCAGCTTTTCCCCCAGCGCCGCGTTGGTGCGGTCGCTGACATAGCCGTCGATGCAAAATCCCATCTGCGGATTCTCCGAAACATTTTTCGCGTACTGCTGGGCAAGATTTCCGCAGCCCACAACCACAATGTGTTTCAGATTAAATCCGCTGCGGCGAATAAAATGGAGAAAAACCCGCTCCGCCAGATGCTTCAGTACAACCAGACCGCTGCTGATCAGGTAGAACTGAAAGATGGCCAGCCGGGATACGTCAACGCTGCGGATCAGGTAAAAAACCGCCGTCAGCGCCAGCGTGCACACCGCGTTGGCAAAGAGGATAGGCATAGCTTCGTTGCCCGCCCGTTTGTAGCGTTTGGGGGAATAGATCTGCAGCATATAATAGAAAACCACGATGCACAGGCAGTAGGCGGTCAGAATCAGAACATATTTGCTGCCGGCAAAGTCCACGTTGACCGTGCCCTTCATCAGATCATAGCGAATCCAGCAGGCGAGAAACCAGGACAGGAAGGTCAGAAGCGCGTCGCTGAGCAGATTCAGAAGATTCAGCCATTTTTGATTCTGTTTGATCATTTCTCTCTCATGCCTCTCAACTTTCGCATCAGGAACCGGGTTCCTTTTTTCAGCCAGTGCTGGTTTTCCATGTTCACCACCGGCAGCTCCGTATAGGGAATCCGGTTCGTTTCGATCCATACATCCAGAAGCCGCTCCCCCACATAGCCAAAGACGCGCCGGCTCACCGGGTCGTACTGGGAGATATCCAGCTGCTCCTCCAGCCGGAACAGCACGTCAAACAGCCAGCCGCAGTAGGAATCCAGAATCTCTTTTTTCATGATGAACATATTAAAACGGTGACCGCTGGTTCTGCCCATGATTTCGTCGTAGGCAGGCAGATAGTCCGGGTAGCGTTGGGAAAGAATCTGCCGCGTGGTGTCCAGGTCCTCCTTGTGGTGGGCGTGGACATACTGGCTGTAGTTCGTCTCGATCCAGTAATTCCGCTTTTTGGGAAGGATCACATCGTTTGTTTGGAGGAGACGGTCAGCGTCCGCGTCCGAAAGAATGCGCTTTTCCTTGTTCCCGAAGGGGCGGCACGCGAAATACCGCCGGTAATGGCACAGGCCGATGTAGTCCGCCTCCAGATTCTGCCAGGCCCAGTACAGCCCGGTCAGCTCGCAGAAGGTTTTGTTTTTTTCGCTGATATTCGGGCCTGTGTTATCCTGAGCGTAGGGCAGCGGCTCGTTGATGGCTCTGCCAACCTGAAGCGGCAGGTACATCTGCGTGCAGGGCATAGGGTACGCCTTGTGGGCGGCGATGATAATCTTTATCTCTTTCAAGCGTCTGGCTCCTCTCAGGGTATTCTGCAGTCGCGCCGATTTGCCGTGTTGCAAATCCGTCTCAAATCGGGTAGAATGGTGGAACAGGGGCGGGATATTCTCACGCCTAAAAAAGCAGATGCAGGTGAAAATCACCTGCTCCAAAACACTGGCACAAAATACAGGATGTGTTTCCGGGTGTTCAGACGTCTCATGGCGGCGTCTCTTTGTGACAGCTTGCAAACTTTTTCGGCTCATTGTACCACAAAAGGGGCGCGTTCGTCAACCAGTTATGGGGGGGCTCAGACGGAAATCGCCGGGTTTACCGAGACCCGGCAGCGTGTTCAGAGGGGCTTTGCCTGCGATCAAGACCCACCCTCTGAAACCACAGAAGAAAGGAAAACAGTATGTACGATTATCTGATCATTGGCGCCGGGCTGTATGGCGCGGTTTTTGCCCGACAGGCAGCGGATGCCGGGAAGAAGGTTCTTGTCATCGACAAGCGGGATCACATCGCTGGCAATGTCTACACCGAGAAGGTGGAGGGTATCGACGTGCACAAATACGGCGCCCATATTTTCCACACCAACAATCAAGAGGTCTGGGATTATGTCAACCGATTCGCGACCTTCAATCGCTTCACCAACTCCCCGGTGGCCAATTACAAGGGGGAACTCTATAGTCTGCCCTTTAATATGTACACCTTCAACAAAATGTGGGGCGTGGTGACCCCTGACGAGGCTGCGGCGAAAATCGCGGAGCAGCGGGCCGCCGCGGGCATCACGGAGCCAAAGAATCTGGAGGAGCAGGCCATTTCTCTGGTAGGTACGGACATCTATGAGAAGCTCATCAAGGGCTACACGCAGAAGCAGTGGGGCCGCCCCTGCACGGACCTGCCCAGCTTCATCATCAAGCGTCTGCCCGTCCGGCTGACCTTCGACAACAATTATTTTAACGCCCTGTATCAGGGCATTCCCATCGGCGGCTACACCCGTCTGGTGGAAAATCTGCTGGCGGGCATTGAGGTGCGTCTGGGTATTGATTATCTGGAACACAAAGCGGAACTGGACGCGCTGGCGGAAAAAGTGGTCTACACCGGCCCCATCGACGCCTACTTCGGCTACCGTCTGGGCGCACTGGAATACCGCTCTGTCCGTTTCGAGACAGAACTGCTGGACACACCCAATTTTCAGGGCAACGCCGCCGTGAATTTCACCGACGCTGAGACCCCCTACACCCGAATCATCGAGCACAAGTGGTTTACCTTCGGCAAGGACGAGCAGGGCAATGACCTGCCGAAAACCGTCATCAGCCGGGAGTACTCCAGCGAGTGGCACCCCGGCGACGAGCCGTACTATCCCGTGAACGACGAAAAAAACAGCGCCCTGTACGCGAAGTACAAAGCGCTGGCGCAGCAGGAGACAAAGGTGCTCTTCGGCGGTCGTCTGGGCGAGTACAAATACTACGACATGGACGCGGTCATCGCCGCCGCGCTGGCTGCGTGGCATCCTTATGCAGCCAGGGATACAGCTTCAGAACACCGCCCCTGAACGGAATAGTGACTTTGCCGTGCGCACCGCCGATAGATACATTCTGGAATATGAGGCTGGCAGACGCGCTGATATTCTCCGGCGTTACTTCCCATTCTGCCCGTCATCCTTGTCATGATTCCTGTCAATATCCAATCCGAAAAACCAGCAGCCGCATAATTCCCCATTTCCTGCAAACAATACCACTGGGAATTTACCGCAAGGAGAGGAATATAAATGAAAGCAACAGGTATCGTTCGCCGGGTGGACGATCTGGGACGAATCGTCATTCCCAAAGAAATAAGGAGAACCCTGAGAATCCGAGAGGGTGACCCGCTGGAGATTTATACAGAGAAGGACGGCGGGGTGATTTTTCGAAAATATTCGCCCATGGGGGATTTGCAGGAATTCGCTGCCCAGATGTGTGAGTCCATCGGCACCGCCACCGGGCATATCGCCGCCGTATCCGACAGGGACAGTATTATCGCGCTCCACGGCGCGCCAAAGCGGGAGCTGATGGATAAGCCCAATTCCCCGGAACTGGAAAAACTGATGGAACAGCGGAAAAACTATCTGTTTAAGGCTGGCGATGCCCCGATTTACGCCGCGGATGGGGAAGAAAAATACCATCTCGGGGCTGCGGCGCCCATTTTGTCTCAGGGGGACCTGATGGGCTGCGTTATGCTGCTGCTGGGGGAAAAAGACAGCCCCCTGTCGGAAAGCGACCAGTCCATCGCCAAAACCGCCGCGGGCTTTCTGGGGCGGCAGATGGAGAGCTGAAAAACAGCTGGCATTGCGTTTCGTACAATGCCAGCTGTTTCCATTATTTCATATCAAAGGACACCACGTCGCCGGTATCCGTATTCAGGACAATCACCGCGTCCGCAGCCCGGGCCATGATCCCGTCGTCGGCAACGGCCTTGGCCTTGGACTTGGACAGGCCGCGGATGGTTCCCAGATCCTTGTCATAGCCATCCAGCGCAGCCTCGTCCACCACATAAACCGCCACATTGTAGGTGGTGGTCTCACCGAGGAATTTCTTATAGGCGCTCTCCACGGTGGTCACCAGTACCGCGTCATCGTATTCGTCAGACTGCTCCTGGACCACCTCAGTCATGCGGGTGTTGATCTCGTAGCGCTCCTGAGCGGTGTAGCTGGAGGATATGGAGTTGTGGTCATAGTAGTAGGACAGATAGCCAACCACGCAGCACACGCCCACAGCGAACAGCGTCAGCAGCAGAACCAGATGCTTCTTGTCAAACTTCAGTTCATCAGCTCTGTGGGACTTTTTCGGCTCCGCCACCTCGGTGCCGTCGCTGGGGGCAACGTAGGTCAGCTTCATCCGCCGGGTAATGGGGATCACCACGCTGAGGAACAGGGTCAGCAGGAAGGACTCAATGGGGAACAGGCACAGGTTCTTGATGACGGCGGGCAGAATCATGAAGGCGTAGGACTTGCCCATGATGGCCGCGTAGTACCACATGGACACCAGCGAATTCAGGATGATGTTCACAAACAGGTCCATGGAGAACCGGGCCAGAATGACACGGGTGACGGTGATCTTCGCCCGGTAGAAGAACAGGGCGAACAGCACACTGCCGGCCACCTCCACGAACATGTAAGGCAGGAAGTATACGCCGCCCTGGGGGAACAGCAGGAAGCCCGCCAGGTCGGACACGCAGGCGGCCAGCGCCGCCACCACCGGCCCGAAAATCATGGCGCCCATGGCGTTGATCAGGGGTGCACCCACGTTGATGTTCAGGTTAGGAGCCAGCGGGATCACCGTCCACTTCATGCTCACCCGCAGGGCGATCATCAGGGCGGCAATCACCAGCATTTTGGTGTCCTTCAGCTCCATGGCGGCGTCGCGCCAGTAGGCCTTGGAGAAGGGATTGGGATAGAGGGTCGTGCTTTTTTGAATTTTTCGCATAAAAATGCCTCCTTTTTAGTGGCAACGGTTGACATAACTTCTCGCCGAACCATTGCCCGACCGAGTATCGTTGCTACATAAAGGAGGGTATCCAATATGGGCAGCGGGTGCGGCGATCCCATCGTGGAAAAGCATCCTTCGTCCTCCGGGCAAACTCCCCGTCCCGGTGGCACTTAACGCGGGATCTCCTACTCTGTTCAAGGCTCAATATACACGATTATGTCGGAAATGTAAATAGATTTTTGAGAAAATTGCAAAATGCAGAATTACGGTATTCATGATTCAAAATTGTCCGCAAAGCAGACACCATAATTTTGCATTCTGCATTCATCATTTTACATTTGTACCCAGCCGGGGCACATTCTGTCGCATAGTTTCCTTGTACAATGTTCCCCTTTCGCTGTATTTCCCCCGTTCCATGGCCTAAAATGGAGCCATCAATCTGACAAGGAGGACGGCGTAATGCAGTGCCAGAAGCTGAAAACCTACATGGAAACCGGACGGGTGGTTTTCCTGCCGGCCCAGTCCATCCAGCCCAACCCGGCCCAGCCCCGGAAGGTCTTCGCCGCCGGGGCCCTGGACGAGCTGGCGGAGTCCATCCGGCAGCACGGCATTTTGCAGCCGTTGTCCGTCCGCCGGCGGGATAACGTCTATGAGCTGATTTCCGGTGAGCGGCGGCTGAGGGCAGCCCAGCTGGCCGGGGTCACGGATATTCCCTGCATATTGATGCGCATGGATGATCTGGAATCGGGCATGGCGGCGCTGGTGGAGAATTTACAGCGGCAGGATCTGGACTTCATTGAGGAGGCCCAGGGCATCCGCAGTTTACTTGACCGCTTCGACATGAGTCAGGAGCAGGCGGCAAGGCTTCTGGGAAAAAGCCAGAGCGCGGTAGCCAATAAGCTGCGGCTGCTGCGCCACTCCCCGGCGGTGCTGGAGGCCCTCCGGGAAGCGGGACTGACGGAACGCCACGCCCGGGCGCTGCTGCGGCTGCCGGATGAAACATCGGTGCTGTCTGCCATTCAGGAAATTGTCCGGCAGAATATGAGTGTAGCCCGGACAGAACGATACATCGAAAACCTGCTCAGCACCTCCACCGCCAAAAAGCGCAGCGCCAGTGTGGGAGCGTTCTTAAACAACCTGACCCAGAATCTGCAAAAAATACAGCTGTCCGGCATCCCGGCGGTATCGGAGCGCCGGGAGACGGACAGCCAGATTGTGTTGACGATTACGATTCCCAAATAGGCGGCGGGCGGCAGTGCCGCCGGACAATTCGAGCCGCAGGGCGGCTTGCCAATGCGTTACGGACGCTGGGTGATTGACCAACATCCTTTGGACCCCTCGAATGGAACTGCTCAGTAATGAGATTAGTTGATCTTTAGCCAGTCAATGCGTAGGGCGGGGTTATGACCCCGCCGATCAGGTTGGCCAAATGCCTTGCATCCGACCAACGGGATTTGTCTGGACGTTTACTTACCAAACACCATTCAACGTAAGTTGCGGATTGCCGATACTGCGTCGGCGGGGTCATGACCCCGCCCTACGCATTGATAAACTATCTTCTCCTTTATCTTCCTAAGCGCCCATGGTCGAGGGGCCCAAAGGATGTAAGTTGACCACCCGGGTTCGTGACATATTGTCCGCGGCCACTGGCCGCATTAGAACAGCAGCAACGAAATCCAGGTGACCACATTGGAGCCGAATTGGAATTCCAGCCCCAGTTTTTCCAGAATGGGCACCACGTTGATGCCGTGGCTCTCCACACAGGGGTGCATCTTCTCCGGAAACCGGCAGGGCTGATTGTCCAGAATGGCGCAGCGGTCACAGATGGCGCAGGCCTGGGTAGAGAGAATGTAGGGCTTCTCCCCCTGCTGGCGCAGAATCTCCGCCACCTGCTCTGTCAGTTCCTCGTGGGCAGGGCGGGTTGCAAGGGTTTCGTCAATGTCCGCGATGTCCGATACCTCGGCAATGGAGGAAATCAGCAGGCAGTTATGGTAAACCATGCACCTTGCCTGACATTCCTCCACGGTGCCCACGCCGGGAGGACAGGCCCAGGTACTGCCATACTTGGGGCACTCATTCTGACAAATCCAGCGGATACGCTGGGAGAATTCCAGCTCCTGCGGGTCAATGAAATCATAGATGTACAGCGGCAGCTCCGACAGCTTTTCCTCAAGCAATTCTCTGTTCACTTAAAATTCCTCCAATATTCTCTGACAGCCTTCCACGAGATCCTCGTAGGTTTGGGCAAAGTCCCCGGTATACCAGGGGTCGGCCACGTCACGGTCAAGCAGCGGGCGGATTTTGTCCGGATCCCGGGGCAGCATCCGGGCAAGATACCTGGCGTTGCTTGCATCCATATAATAAATCCGGTCAAAGTGCCGGTAATCTTCCATGGTAACCTGCCGCGCCCGATGACTGCCGCAGGGAACGCCCCGCCTTTCCAGTTCCCGCCGGGCAGGGGGATAGACCCCGTTTCCGATCTCCTCCCGGCTCACCGCCGCGGAATCAATCTCAAATTCGGCCTCCCGCCCCGCCCGGAAAACCATATCTTTCAAAATGTATTCTCCCATGGGACTGCGGCAAATATTGCCGTGGCAGATGAACAGTATTTTAATCATACATGAAAGCTCCAATCTATGCAAAGTTATACCGAGATATGCCATATTTCAAAGCAAATCGGAAACTATTTTTTCTGATTCTCCTTATTGCCAGATGGCATATACTGGCGTATCGTGGCATATCTTTCCTACCAATGGTAGTAAAAAAAGTAGTAAAACCGAAAAAATCTTCAATTTTACTACTTGATGTTTTTAACACTTTATCGGGTTTTCCTGCTTTTTTATAACATCTGTGTGCTGCTTCGCTATAAATGGGCGTTTTCGGTCTGCTTTATACTACTTGCAAATCAAGCCGTTTTTACTACTTTCAGTCCAAGTTCCTTTTGGGAAAACTGCAACTGAAGACGCTGCAACTCCTCCCAAGCGTCCTGAAGTCCCAGGTGCGTATAGGTGTCCATCGTCACACTGATTTCAGAGTGACCCATGAGATACTGCAACGTCTTGGGATTCATGCCGCTTTTTGCCCTGTTGGAGCAGTACGTATGGCGGCACACATGGGGCGTGATTTTGGGGAGTTCTTCCTTGTAAATCCTGTTGTACTTCTTCACGGCGTGGTCAAAGTAATGTTCCCAATGCATCGCCACCATAGGAAGTTTTTCCTTGTCCAGGAACAGGAAACCAGAATACCCATCAATGACAGGCTCCTCCACAGGGGCCTTTCTGTTTTCCAGGATTCGCTGGAAACATGCATACACATCATCCTCCATAGGCAGCACTCTTGTGCCTGCGTTGGTCTTTGTGGATTCAATGTACTTGGTGCCATCCCCTCTGCGCTGGAGCTGGTGGTCAATATGGATGGTCTTATTCTTCATATCCAGGTCATTCACAGTCAGACCCACAAACTCGGAAATGCGCATACCCGTATTGAACAGGATATACATACCATCATAATATTTGCTATAATGCGTGTCCCCTTTGACGAAAGTCAGGAACTTGCGTTGCTGGTCTCTGGTAATTGCTTCCCTCGTGACAGAATCATTAACAATGACCTTTGCCAGCTCAAAGTCAAAGGGATTCTTGCGGATGTAGTCATCCTCCACCGCCATAGCAAACGCAGGGCGAAGAACACCACGGATGCTGTGAATGGAGCTGTAACTCCGCTTGTCCTCTTTTTGCAGCTTGATTAAGAACAGCTTGGCATCAGAGTGCCGAATCTTCTTAATGGGCTGAGAGGCAAATGCTTCCTTTTCCAGAATATTAACCACGGTTTTATATCCTGCTTCGGTAGTGCTTTTCACGCCAGTTTTGGTGGCAATGTATTTTTTGACCAGCTCCAGCACGGTCATATCGCCGCCCTGGATGTCGATTCCATCAATCAAATCCTTTTGAACCTGTCGAATCTTCTCCCGCAGGGACAAGTCCTTTCGCTTGCCAGCGGGGAGCTTGTCCGTGGGTTCCAATCTCCAGGAATACAAGAAATGGGGTTTGTGAAGAATATCGTAGTATTTGTAGACATACCGTCCATCGGCGTTCTGGCTTTCTCCGTTCCGCAAAATTCTATTTCTATTATCTCTGCGTTTTTCACTCATGTTCTTTCTCCTTTCATTGAGAAAGCCCCGAACATGACATACAAACAGTATATCATAGTTCGGAGCTGATTTCATTACCTTTTTTTAGATTACATCCACTTCATTGAGGAAGTCTTCAAACTTCTTTCGCTTAATCATATATTTCACACCGTTCTGGATAAATAATCCACGGTGACTGTATTCTTCAATCATGCTGCGCAGCTTCTTTTCACCAATTCCAAAATAGGCGGCTGCTTCTCCAACGGTCAAAGCATACTTTTCACAAATGCGTACCTCGTTCATCTTCAAATTATCACCTCATCATTTCACATTCCGTATCATCATTCTCAGTTCCGTATCATAGTTCCTTCACAGGAAAACCCGATATTCAGTTTTCAAGGTTCATGGGTGCACATTTCGCTGCATCCATGAATATTATAGTTTTTCACAATCCGAAAGAATGGGAGGAGGGGTTTGGAAAAATAAACAAAAGTTCGTTGTGAAGTTCTACATATTTCGCCCTCCATTTTTGTGGGGAATGCCTACGGCTGGGGCTAGCCCCGATAGTACGAAGAGATATGCGGCGGCATATCATACTGAGTTACAAAACGCCGTTATCCAAACTTTTCTTGCGTATTTTAACGGTTTGTTCTTCTAAATTATTATCGAGGTGATATTTATGTCAAAGATAATGAAGGCAACCGTCAGAAGTGGCAGAGCCACCGCAGGCGGGAAAGTGTTCAATGCCAACCACAACACCAAAAAAGAAACCAGGCAGCAGGAACGCCATATTGACCATGACCGCACCCAGCAGAATATCAACTTCCGGTTCACCAATGAGGGGATGGTTCGCCGTTGTGGGAGCTTCGATGCCAAAGCCTTTGAGTTGTCCCGATACGAATTTCTATACGGGGCAGGGCAGGAAGCAAAGAACGCCCGATACACCCAGGATGGACACCCCGAACGCTGCAAGACTGTAGCTGACCTGTATACCAGCCGCCGTACCGCACCATTGGAAACCATTATCCAACTGGGAAGACGTGACACGGACATAGACCCCAAGGAGCGGGTGGAGAAGCTGACAGGAGCCGCCTTTGTCCTGATTGACAACCTGAGCAAACGATGGGGCGACAACCTCCATTTGCTTGACCTATCCCTGCATTTAGACGAGGGAGTACCTCATATCCATGCCAGAATGACTTTTTCTGCTATTGATAAGTTCGGGCAGCGTATACCAAACCAAGCACAGGCATTTGAGGCTATGGGCATCCAAAGACCAGACCCCACCGCCAAGGAGGGCAAATATAACTGCCCCTTAATTACTTTCTCTGATATTATCCGAACCGAGTTCTATGACCTCTGCGAGGAGCGAGGTATTATCATAGACCGAGAGGTGAAATCCCCATCGCAAAAGCACCTGTCTGTTCTGGAATACAAGTGCAAACAAATGGATGAATCTGTAAAATCCCTCACCGCTGAGAAGCAGCAGTTAGAGGCTGTAGCAGCAGAGCAAGCCCAGGCAATCGTAGCAGCCAAGGAAGAAATTGAGAAAATCCGAGCCGAGCGGGACACCCTCCGAGACCAGAACAGCGTGAGCCGTACCATCCAGGAGGCATTGCAGCAGCATGAGCATCCCATTGAGGCAGAGTACATCCCTGAGAAAAAGAGCCTCACAGGAAAGGTTTTGGAGCCTGAGAAAGTAAAACTGTCCAGAGCCGATTTTGAGTGGCTCCGTGACCGAGCAACCATCACCACGGCGATTAAAAACGCATGGAACAGCTTACAACAGTATGGCAAGCAACTATGGGCAGAGGTTGACCGTAATGCCCGTGTGAAGTCCGCAGAGCAGCGGGCAGAACGAGCCGAACAGCAAACCCGAACAGATGCCATCACTATTCGGTAATTGACCCGCCGAGCGGAAGCAGCAGAGCAGCAGGCTATGGAGCAGGAACAATTTATGAGGGGCTTCGGTATCTGGCAGCGTTTCATTCAGCGGATAGAAGAACGCCAGCGGCAAGAGCCAGTCCGCCATCGTACACGGTAAGGGGGTGACAATATGGATGATAATAATTATAATCAGAAAATAGAAGCAGCACGCCAGGAGCTTACCATGGTGCAAGCCGAGCTGGATACATTGAGAGCCAGGAAGAGCATTGCTGAGTGCATCCGTGAAACCTTCTCCCAGACGCAGCCCGTCCAGATAATCAAGAGGAAAGTACGCCGCAGACCTTTCGGCAGCAAGGAAGAACCCCAGGTGGAAGTGACCATTTTGGAGACCGATTTCCAGCGGCTCAAAGAACAGGTGCAGTCAACCGACTGGATTAAGAAAAAGCTATCCGAGCTGAAGCACTTGGGTGACAGCCTGTGGCAGCAGATGAACCAGAAAGCCATTTTACAGGATGCCATTCACCGAGCCGAAAGCGCAGAAATTTGCTGCCGTTCCCTGCAAAAGCAAATCGAGCATCTAACGGCACAGTTAGCCCAGGAGTATGACCAGGATGATGGTGCAGACCGAGAAATCGACTACCCACAATACGATGACCGAGAGCTATAACCAGAAGGGAATCTCTCCACCCGACCAGATGTATTCGCTGGTCGGTTTTTTCTTTAGGGTAGCTGCCAGATAGTAGCCGCCGTATATGTCCTCGCCCACCGCTGGGGAGTAGTCCGCCATTTCATAGCCATCATATTGGTCTTCCAAATAGTCGGTTTCGCCACCCTCCAAGCACAGGTCAGCCATTTTCTTATGGGACAGCCGCCCGTCCCGCTCCGTGACTGTGGGCTTTTCCAGATTGCGGCTTCCTGCCCACCGTTTCCATGTGGTTTTGCTATCCGTTTCGCTGCCCTTGGTCAAGTACCTTGCCAGAGCTGCCAGACCATCCTGTTCAAAGCGCAGAGGCTCCGCAGAGATTTTCCCCAGCCCCCAGAGCTTTGTAAGTTCATCTTTATTAAGAACGCCGCTGATAACCAGATGGATATGGAGGCGGTTGTGTTTCGTGCCATACTCAAGGACATAGATGTATTTGGGGTCTATCCCCAGCTTTCCATATCGTCGCTTGACCCTGCGCAGAAAATTTTGTAACAGCCGTTGGGCTTCCTCCACCGATGCGGGGAGGTGGGCATCATCAAAGGTCAGGGTCGCAAATGTGTCCATGGGGGTAAAATTGGTATGGAGCAGTCTTCGCAGCTTTCCCTCGGAGTGACGCCGATTCAGCCGCTGCTGGATTTCGCTGGTGGGCTTCTTTCGCTTGCTCCGTTTCTTTGCATGGGCATAGACAGGGAAGATAGCTACCTCCAAATAATCCCCACAATTGCAAATTTCGCCCGAACGGTGTGACGATTTCGCTTCGGGCGGTGTACGCGTTTCGGTTTAAACGGTGCGGTAATTTCGGATGAACGGTGCGTTCCGGGCTTGGGTATGATACAGTCTTTCCTGCAGCTTCTGCTGCGAGA
>JALFXH010000078.1 GCA_022786965.1 Clostridiales bacterium | reverse complement strand
AGGTAGGTAAAGGGGAATTTATCCGCGTAGGGGGCGGCGTCCTCGACGCCCCGTTTCCCGGTTTTCCACCGGGGTGCAAGGATCGCTGCATACCAGCGGGACGTCCGGAGGCCGTCCCCTACGGCGGCTAAAGCAGAACATATCCGCGTAGGGGGCGGCGTCCTCGACGCCCCGTTTCCCGGTTTTCCACCGGGGTGCAAGGATCGCTGCATACCAGCGGGACGTCCGGAGGCCGTCCCCTACGGCTGCTAAAGGAGAATTTAGCGGAACAAAGCCTCCCCTATCAGGGGAGGTGGCCCGGCGTAAGCCGGGTCGGAGGGGTGCACCCCTCAGCTTCGCTCCGCTCAGCAGCTCCCCTCAAGGGGAGCCTTGGGTAACGCTGCTAAAGAACAACAAGGAGGAATATAGCAATGGAAAATCCCATCTGGTATGACGGAAAAACCGTCAATGAATCCCTGTTTTGTCAGGAATTCCTGAAAACCCACAAGCTCATCTACGCCGACCGGGCCTTTTTCACCCCGGAGGGCCGGGTGACCGACGAGCTGCCCCTGCGCTATGAGATTTACGACACCCTGAAAACCTGTGTTTGCAGCTGCATCTCCAAGAAGATCGGCAACATTCTGGAGGTGCTGAAGCTGGAAGCCCAGGTGGAGGACTTCCCCCCGGAGCCGGACAAAATCCATCTCGCCAACGGCACCCTGCTTCTGGATGGGACATTTACTGAGGGCAAGCCGGAGATTGTCCGCAATCGTCTGCCGGTGGCCTACAACCCCGACGCGCCCAGCCCAAAGCGGTGGCTGTCCTTTCTAAATGACCTACTCTACCCCGAGGACATCCCCACCTTGCAGGAATTCATCGGCTACTGCCTGATTCCCAGCAACGCCGGTCAGCGGATGCTGATTCTCAAGGGCAGCGGCGGCGAGGGCAAGTCCCAGATCGGCGCCATGCTGGGAAAGCTGTTCGGCTCCAACATGAAGGACGGCAGCGTCGGTAAAATCTCGGAAAACCCCTTTGCCCGGGCGGATTTGGAGCACACGCTGCTGATGGTGGACGACGATATGCGCATGGATGCCCTGCGGCAGACGAATTATGTAAAGTCCATCGTCACGGCCCATGGCAAGATGGACCTGGAGCGCAAGTGCAAGCAGAGCTATCAGGGCTGGATGTACGCCCGGCTGCTGGCCTTCAGCAACGGCGACCTGCAAGCCCTCTATGACCGCAGCGACGGCTTCTACCGCCGCCAGCTGATGCTCACCACCAAACCGAAACGCCCCGGGCGGGCAGACGACCCCTACCTGGGGGATAGGCTGAAAGCGGAGGCGGAAGGGATTTTCCTCTGGGCCTTTGAAGGCCTTCAGCGGCTGGCCGCGGGCCGCTTCAAATTCACGGAGAGCGACCGGGCCAGAGAAAACCGGGAAGCGGCAAAGCGGGACAGCAACAACATCTTCTCCTTTCTGGAATCCAACGGCTACATCCGGCGAAAAGCGGACGCCTCCATCAGCTCCAAGGACCTGTATGCCATCTACCGGATGTGGTGCGATGAGAACGGGTGCATCCCCATGAAGCCCCGGACATTCAGCGAAGCCGTGATCGCCATTGCCAGCAAGTACAATCTGGAACACTGCAATAACGTGACCAATTCCGCCGGACGGCGGGTGCGGGGATTTCTGGGCATCGAAGCCGTGGCACCGTGCGTAAGCGCAGAACTGAATTCGATGCGTACGTGCGTACCGGACCGCTGGTAAATTCTTGCGCCTTCCTATTGAAAAACCCGCCGCCCTGGGGTATAATGGTGGGACGATTGGAAATAAAGGAGTTTTGAGATATGAAATTAGGTATCGTAGGCCTGCCCAATGTGGGCAAGTCCACCCTGTTTAACGCCATCACCAACGCGGGTGTTCCCGCGGACAACTACGCCTTCTGCACCATCGACCCCAATGTGGGCGTTGTGTCCGTGCCCGATGAGCGGCTTACCTGGTTGGCGGAGCTTCACAACCCCAAGAAGGTGACCCCCGCCGTCATCGAGTTCGTGGACATTGCGGGACTTGTGAAGGGCGCCAGCAAGGGCGAGGGTCTGGGCAACAAATTCTTAAGCAACATCCGCACCACCGACGCCATTGTCCATGTGGTGCGCTGCTTTGAAGACAGCAACGTGACCCATGTGGAGGGCTCCACCGACCCCCTGCGGGACATCGACATCATCAATCTGGAGCTGGTCATGGCGGACATCGAGATGGTGGAGCGCCGCATTGACAAGGCTCAGAAGGCCATGAAGGGCGGCGACAAGAAGTATGGCCGTGAAGTGGAGGTCTTCTCCGGTCTGCTGGAACACCTGAACCAGGGCAAGCTGGCTCGTACCTACACCGATGACGCCGAGGAGCTGGCTCTCATCGCCACCTCCGACCTGCTGACCCTGAAAAAGACCATTTATGTTGCCAATATGGCGGAGAACGAGGTAAACGACCCGGAAAATAACAAGCATTATCAGGCGGTCAAGGCTCTGGCCGATGCCGAGGGCAGCCAGTGCCTGCCCATCTGCGCCAAGCTGGAGGCGGACATCGCCGAGCTGGACGACCCGGAGGAAAAGGCCATGTTCATGGAGGAGCTGGGGGTCAAGGAGAGCGGTCTGGACCGGCTGATCAAGGCCAGCTACGCCCTGCTGGGCCTCATTTCCTTCCTCACCGCCGGAAGCGATGAGTGCCGTGCCTGGACCATCAAGAAGGGCACCAAGGCTCCCCAGGCCGCGGGCAAGATTCACACCGACTTTGAGCGGGGCTTCATCCGGGCGGAGGTCATCGCCTTCGAGGATATGAAGGCCTGCGGCACCATGGCCGCCGCCAAGGCCAAGGGCTTAGTCCGCAGCGAAGGCAAGGAGTACGTCATGAAGGACGGAGATATTGTCAACTTCCTGTTTAACGTCTAGGCGGGGCCGCAGGGCGGCCAACCAATGCGGGCCGCAGGGCGGCCAGCCAATGCGTTACGAACCCGAGCGGTAGTCGTTACACCATTGGGCCTGCTCGACCGGCAGTGCTCAATAGTATAGTAAATTGTGCTTTAACTGAGTAATACCTTCCCCCGGGGGGAAGGTGGCCGAGCGTAAGCGAGGTCGGATGAGGATCGGCGAAAGGTATCGATTATGAATGCAGTTCGTAAAAAGGTACTATTTTGAAGACTGTACCTTCTTACTGGGCTGCATTCT
>JALFXH010000057.1 GCA_022786965.1 Clostridiales bacterium | reverse complement strand
ATGCCCCTTAAGAGTATCATGCGGTATTAGCAGTCGTTTCCAACTGTTGTCCCCCACTGAAAGGCAGGTTCTTCACGCGTTACTCACCCGTTCGCCACTAGGTTGAATACCGAAGCACTCAACCCCGTTCGACTTGCATGTGTTAGGCACGCCGCCAGCGTTCGTCCTGAGCCAGGATCAAACTCTCAAAAAATTGTATCCTAAACTCTTTCGAGTCTAAAATCATTTTTTGAATAATTTGCTTCTAGCATAATTACTCAAGAATTTTCGTTGGCTGTTTTTCGCTTACGCTTAAACAATCCATAATTGTCCAAGGTGTTATATATCGTCTTTACGTTATTCAATTTACAAGGTACAGACGCGTTCAAGCTCCCGTTTTCAGTTCGCTGTGAACTCGTTTATTCTATCACAACTTTTTGAACTTGTCAAGAACTTTTTTTGAGTCCTTTCGAAGTTTTTCGCGTTGTGGCGCCGCGCTCCAAACTTCCGTTTTTCATCACGCAACTTTTTGATTATACCTCGAAAAGCATCGTTTGTCAAGATCTTTTTTCAAAATCTTTCAAATTGATCTTTGTTTTGGCATTTTTTAGCTGCCCTTGCGGACAGCTTCGATATAATACCACCCCGTCCCCCATTTGTCAAGCATTTTTTCACAAAAAACGGCACGAATTTTTGTGTATTATTCTAGCGCACATCTGCATTTCTTTGGTGGACACTTCCGCTAAAACCGGCTGGACAGATGATCGCTGATCTCTGTCAGGGCATCCCCCGCGTCCACGCTGCTCTCCTCCTTCAAGGCCAGATCTCCAAGGCTCAGCATCCCGCACAGTTTTCCATTTTCCGTCACCGGCAGTCTTCTGATCTGCCTGCGGCCCATGAGCCCCGCCGCCAAACCCAATTCCATGTCGGGCGGCGCCGAAACCACTCCCGTTGTCATAATCTCCCGCACAGCTGTTGTAGACGGCGAGCGCCCTGTCGCAAGGCAACGGGTCACAATGTCCCGGTCTGTCACCAGGCCACACATTCGCCCGTCATTGCCGCACACTGGCAAGGCCCCGATATTGCTCCGCTCCAACATTCTCGCCGCCACCGCCACCGTCTCCTCCGGATGAATGCGGATCACAGGCGTTGACATAATATCCCGAATTTTCATAAAAATCCCTCCTGACGGGAAGTATCGCCCGGGCAGGAGGGATTTATACATATTATTGTACAAATTACTTGACCAGCAGCTCAGCGATCTGGATGGCATTGGTGGCAGCGCCCTTGCGCACCTGGTCGCCGCAGCACCACAGGCACAGGCCGTTGTCATCGGTCAGGTCGGGACGGATACGGCCCACGAACACGATGTCCTGATTGGAGGTGTCCAGGGGCATGGGGTACTCCTTCTTCGCCAGATCGTCCACCAGCTTGACACCGGGGGCGCGCTTCAGGACCTCCCGGGCCTCAGCCACGGAGATGTGGTGATCAAAGTGCAGGGATACGGAGATGGAGTGGCTGCGCACAACGGGGACACGGACGCAGGTGCAGCTTACCTTCAGCTCGGGCAGGTGCATGATCTTCCGGCCCTCGTTCTGCATCTTCATTTCCTCGCTGGTGTAGCCCTCGAACTGCTCGCCGCCGATCTGGGGAATCAGATTGTAGGCGATCTGGTGGGAGAACACCTTGGGCTCGTAGGTCTTGCCCTCCCGGAGAGCCTCCACCTCGTTCTGGAGCTCAATGGGTCCGCCGGCGCCCGCGCCGGAGACGGCCTGATAGGTGGACGCGGTCATGGCCTTGATGGGCGACAGCTGGTTCAGGGCATTGACGGCGGTAACGGTGATGATGGTGGAGCAGTTGGGGTTGGCAATGATACCCTTGTGCCAGCTCACGTCCTCGGGGTTGATCTCGGGCACGATCAGTGGAACATTGGGGTCCAGACGGAAAGCAGAAGAATTGTCCACGAAGACAGCGCCGGCCTTGACGATGGCGGGGGCGAACTTCTGGGCAATGTCATTCTCAGCAGCACCCAGCACGATGTCCACGCCCTCGAAGGCGGTATCGCAGGCTTCCTGAATGGTCACATCCTCGCCCTTGAATTTCAGGGTCTTGCCGGCAGAGCGGGCAGAGGCCAGAGGAAACAGCTTTCCCACAGGGAAATTACGCTCTTCCAGAATCTTCATCATTTCCTGTCCCACAGCGCCGGTGGCGCCCAGAACAGCGACAGTATACAGTTTCATATTCGTTTCCTCCAATACGGCTGATTATTTCGTCACGAAGCTGTTGTACAGCACGCGAATGGCTTCCTTAAAGTCCCTGTTGTCCACGCCGAAGATGATGTTCAGTTCGTCGGGGCCCTGGTTGATCATGCGGATGTTGATGCCGCTTTCGCCCAGAGCGGCGAAGATCTTACCGGAAATACCGGGACGGAAGGCCATCTTCCGGCCCACGGCGGCGACCACGGCGATCTGGTGGTGGACATCCAGAGTATCCGGCTGGGCCTCCTTCTTAATCTCCGCCATGATGGTGTACAGTTCCTTCTCGATGGAGCTGGTGGGCAGCACCACAGACACGTTGTCGATGCCGTTGGGCACATAGTCCACGGAAATGCCGTGGCGCTCCAGAACGGTGAGCACCTTGCGCAGCACGCCCACCTGATTGCTCATACCCCGCTTGCTCAGGGAGATGATGGAGAAATCCTTCTTGCCGGTGATGCCGGTGATGAACCGGTCCGGGTCATGATCGCCGGCGAAAGCGGCCTGAATCATGGTGCCGGGAGCGGAAGGGTCGTTGGTATTGCGGATGTTCACGGGGATGTTCTTCTCACGGACAGGGAAAATGGAGTCCTCGTGGAGCACCTGGGCGCCGGAGTAGCTCAGCTCCCGCAGCTCGTCATAGGTCACCTCGGGAATTGCCTGGGGATCGTCCACAATCCGGGGGTCCGCCATGAGAATGCCGGACACATCGGTCCAGTTCTCGTACACGTCGGCATCCAGCGCCGCTGCTGCCAGCGCGCCGGTGATGTCACTGCCGCCCCGGGAGAAGGTGTGGATGGTGCCGTCGGGCATGGCGCCGTAGAAGCCGGGGATCACCGCGCCGTAGCCCAGAATCACCTGGCTGCGCAGAGCTTCGTAGGAGTCCTTCTCATTTACGGTTCCGTCCATATTGAATTTCACCCAGTCCGCTGCGTCAATGAACTGGAAGCCCAGGTAGTCCGCCATCAGCTTGGCGGACAGGTACTCGCCCCGGCTGACCAGCTCCTCCTGAGAGATCTCCTTGGCATCGATGCGGTGCTTGAGCAGTTCCAGATCCACCTCGATGGGCAGGCTCAAGCCCAGATCGTCCCGGATATCGATGTAACGGTTGGCGATGGCGTCAAAAATGGTGGAGCAGTCCACGCCGTACTGGATGTGGGCATAGCACAGATACAGAAGATCCGTCAGCTTGTGGTCACCGCTGAACCGCTTGCCGGCGGCGGAAACTACCACCACCTTGCGCTCGGGGTCCGCCATCAGGATATCCCGCACCTTGCGGTACTGGCCGGCATCGGCCATGGAGCTGCCGCCGAATTTCACTACTTTCATTGGTCTTTCCTCTCTCTACTATGGAACTCAGAATCGGCTCCCCTTGAGGGGAGCTGTCAGCGAAGCTGACTGAAGGGTGTCACCCCTCAGTCACGGCTTTCGCCGTGCCAGCTCCCCTAAAAGGGGAGCCGTTCAGCCGCGTATTACTCTTTTATGGCTGCAATAAATGCGTTTGGGTTCTCCTTCAGCCAGGCGTGTATTTCACTGACGGCCACGGGTGCGGTCACCACGCCGTCGCCCCAGCTTTCCTCCACGGCGCCATTCCAGCCGCCCCGGACGTAGTAACGGAGTTTCCCGGAATTGTCGGCGGACACGGCTTCGCCGTAGGGGGCGTAGAAGCCCCGGCCCGCCAGCACATCCACCAGGTCCTCCACCACATTGTATGCAGTGGGATACCGGCCCGCGCCCTGACCGTAGAAGCTCATGCGTTCGGAGGTCTCGCCCAGGAAGGTGATCAGGTTGTAGTTCATGGGCACGGCGGCTTCCAGCTCGCCGGCCTTCACCAGCGTGGGCTGGACGTAGACGCTGTAGCCGTCACCCACCCGCTTGCCGGTGGAGATCAGCTTGCACACGAAGCCGTGAGCCTTGAAGGCCTCCACGTCGGCGGCGGAGATGCTGCGGATACCCGCCACGGGGACGGATGCTTTATCCACCGTCACGCCGAAGGCGATGTTGGAGGACAAAATGACCTTGTGCCAGGTGTCGATGCCGTCCACATCGGTGGAGGGGTTGGCCTCGGCGTAGCCCAGAGACTGGGCCTGCTTCAGAGCCTCGTCGTAGCTTAGGCCCGTGCGGGTCATGTTGTCGAGAATGTAGTTGCAGGTGCCGTTCATGATACCGCCGACCTCGACGATCTTCTGAACACGGCGGGCACGCTCCAGCTCGCTGAGCCAGCCGATGCCGCCGCCCACGGCAGCGGTGCAGCGGAAGGAGATTCCCTTCTCCTTCACCAGCGGCAGCAGCTCGTCATAGAAGGTGCACACTAAGGCCTTATTGGAGGTGACCACGTTCTTGCCAGCCTCCATGGCGGCACGAACGAACTCATAAGCCGGATGCAGGCCGCCCATGGCCTCCACCACGGTATCGATGGAGTTGTCCTCCACGATGGAGCGAATGTCCTTCACCGCCTCTGCGTCGGGCAGTTTGATGTCTTCCAGGCACAGAACCTTGACGACCTGCATATCGTCCCGGTTCTCCGTGATTTCGTAAACGCCCCGACCGACCACGCCGAAGCCAAGCAATCCGATTTTCATAAAGAAACCTCCCTGTTTTCCGGGGAATTCAGCAGGATGCGCAAAAGAATTGTATCCATGCCGAAAACACTTGCTTTTTGACGAAAAACAGTATATCATATCCCTGTGAAAATTGCAACTGCATCAAAAAGCCAAGGTTTTTGTGGGATTTCTCCGCTTTTTGTGCAATACGCAACAAAGAAATTGGCGTTTCGCTGAACCGATTTGCTATCGCCGTAGGGGGCGGGGGGGGGGG
>JALFXH010000051.1 GCA_022786965.1 Clostridiales bacterium | reverse complement strand
CCCGGTAGTATATGCGGCGGGAGAAAAAAGGTGTTGACAAATGGTGGTGTGAATAGTATGATTGATCATACCAAGGAGAAACGGAGAGGGTGTTGTTATCCTTAGGTAAATTCTCCTTTAGTCAATCAATGCGTAGGGCTTATGTCATGACCCCGCCGACCCGGTATCGACTATCAGCATTCTACGGTGAATGGTGTTTGGCTGGTTGGCATCCAAGCGATTTCCGTTGGACAAACGTAAGGCATATGACTGACCTGATCGGCGGGGTCATGACCCCGCCCTACGCATTGGTCAACAATATTCTGCTTTATTCAATCATCGCCGAAGGCAATACCACCGCTCACCACTCAACACTCAACACTTCACAAGGGGGTTATTTCTATGGAGGTTCCTCAGGGAAAATACGCATGGATGATCAAAATTGGCGAAAAAGGGCAGTTCGTGATCCCGAAGGAAGCCCGGGATCTGTTCGGCTTCCAGCCGGGCCAGACCATTCTGGTGCTGGCGGATGAAAAAAGGGGCCTCGCCATTCCGCCCGTGGCGGACAGCCAGCGGATTATGAAGCAGATTTTCGATGAACTGGACAAGGAGGCTGAATAAGATGGCAACCATCGTCTTTTTCTGCATTCCAGCCCACGGACACACCAACCCCACATTGAATGTGGTTCGGGAGCTAAAGGCCCGGGGACACCGGGTGGTGTACTATTCCTACGATGAATTCCGGGAAAAAATCGAGGACGCCGGGGCGGAATTTGTTTCCTGCAACGGCAACGACGCCCAGCTGCACCTGACGAAGGAGGAGGGGGCGAGAATCGGCGCCGATTTGGCCCTGTCCACCCGGGTGCTGGTGGATACCACCCTGTCGCTGGATGAGCCGGTGTGCAGGGATATGGAGCGGCTGAAGCCCGACTGCATCGTGGCGGACTCCATGGCGGTGTGGGGCAAGGCCGTGGCAAAGAAGCTGGGCATCCCCTTCGTCTGCTCCACCACCACCTTTGCGTTTAACCGGGAATCTGCGAAAATCATGCCCCACAGCCTGAAGGAAACACTCTCCATGATCCTGTCCATGGGCAAGGTCAATGCCCAGGTGAAGCGGCTTCAGCAGGCCGGATACCCGGTGAAAAGCGTTCTGGATCTCATCGGCAGCGATGAGAGCGTGCCTACCGTGGTGTACACCTCGCCCCTGTTTCAACCCAGCGCGGAAACCTTCCCGGAGCACTTCGCCTTTGTCGGCCCCTCCATCCGCCCGGCCCGGTCTCAGGTGGTGAAAACCGGGGAGAAGCTGGTGTACATCTCCATGGGTACGGTGCGTAACGATATGCTGCCCCTGTACCGGGCCTGCGTCCAGGCGGTGAAGGGCACCAACTGGCAGGTGATTCTGTCGGTGGGAGACCAGGTGGACACGCAGATGCTGGGAGCATTGCCGGAAAATGTTTCCGTATTTCCCAGCGTTGACCAAATTGCCGTGCTTCAAAAGGCGGATGTATTCCTGACCCACTGCGGCATGAACAGCGCCAGCGAGGGACTGTATTTTGGCGTTCCGCTGGTAATGCTGCCCCAGACCTCGGAGCAGAGCGGCGTGGCGGCCCGGGCAGAGCAGCTGGGAGCCGGCCTGCGGCTGCGGAGGACCACCCCCGATGCCATCCGCGCCGCGCTGGAAAAAGCCATGAAGGATCCGTCTTACCGGGAAAACGCCGAAAAAATCGGGGCCAGCTTCCGTGCCTCCGGCGGCGCAAAAGCGGCGGCGGACTGCATTGCCGGATGCTTCCGGGCAGAAAAATAAGGCCGGCAAAGCAGTGAATGCCGTTGCCGCGAGGATGGCTCAGCCCCGTTCCGCTTTTGGCGGAACGGGGCTTTTGCCTGCCGGAAGCGGACAAAATTCGGTTTTTTTCCGGCAAAAAATTGCATAGTTGCCAAGTTTCGGAATGGGGAAAATAAGGAAAAATCTATGCGCTTAGAACAATTCATAATAAAAAATACATAAGATTTTTGTTGACTTTTCACGACAAACGTACTACAATAGATTCGATGAGCAAGGGTGCGCCAACATCCTTGCTTTGCGTTTGGAAATGCGCCCCGGTAGTACTGCGGCGCGACACTGTAAGGAGGGTAATATATGATTAGTTTCTTCGTATGTCTGGCACTGCTCATTGGCGGATACTTCATCTATGGCGGATTCGTATCCAAGACCTTCGGTCCCGATGATCGTGAAACCCCGGCAGTCACCATGGAGGATGGCGTTGACTACGTCGTCATGCCTACCTGGCGGATCTTCCTGATCCAGCTGCTGAACATTGCAGGCCTGGGCCCCATCTGGGGCGCTGTGGGCGGCGCAATGTGGGGCCCCAGCGTGTTCCTGTGGATCACCTTCGGTACCATTTTCTGCGGCGGTGTTCATGACTTCGCTTCCGGCTTCATGTCCATGCGTCATCAGGGCCTCAGTGTTCCGGAACTGACCGGTATGTACATGGGCAACGCCATGAAGCAGGTCATGCGCGTGTTCTCAACCGTCTTGCTGTTCATGGTCGGCGTCGTGTTTGCTGTCGGCCCCGCTGGCCTGCTGGCTTACCTGTGCGGCCAGGGCGGCTCCGCTGGCATCCTCACCAACAAGTACTTCTGGCTGACCATCGTCTTTATTTACTTCTTCATCGCCACCTTCCTGTCTGTTGACAAGATCATTGGCAAGCTGTACCCCGTGTTTGGCATCTGCCTGATCGTCATGGCCATCGGCGTTGGCATCGGCACCATTGCCAAGGGCTACACCATCCCCGAGATCTTCCCCCTGCGCAATATGCACCCCGCCGGAACCTCCATCTTCCCTGCCATGTTCATCTCCGTGGCCTGCGGCGCCTGCTCCGGCTTCCACTCCACCCAGTCTCCCATCATGGCCCGCTGCTGCAAGAGTGAGAAGATGTCTCACATGGTCTTCTACGGCGCCATGGTCTGCGAAGGCATCATCGCTCTGGTTTGGGCCGCTGCCTCCTGCGCTCTGTTCCCCATCGAGGGCGGCCTGATGACCGGCCTGAAGGAAGCTATGGCTGTCGGCCAGTCCGGCTGTGTGTATAACATCTGCGCCACCACCATGGGCGGCTTCGGTGCTGTTATTGCCATGCTGGGCGTTATCGCCTGCCCCATCTCCTCCGGTGATACCGCTTTCCGCAGCGCCCGTCTGACCGTTGCTGACGCTCTGAAGCTGGATCAGAAGAGCTACAAGAATCGTCTGATTCTGACCATCCCCCTGCTGGCTCTGGGCGTTCTGGTTTCTCAGCTGGACTACACCTCCATCTGGAACTACTTCGCTTCCACCAACCAGATCCTGGCTGCCATCGTTCTGTGGACTGCTGCCATGTACCTGGCTCACGAGGGAAAGAATGCTTACGTCTGTGCTCTGCCCGCTGCTTTCATGACCGCTGTGACCCTGTCCTTCGTGTTCAACAGCAAGCTGTACCTGGGCGGCATCCCCTTCTTCCCGCCCATCTCCAAGATCCTGGGCATCGGCATCGCCGCTGTGCTGCTGATCCTGTTCATCGTCAAGGCTCCCAAGGGCCAGAAGGCTGCCAAGTAAACCGTAATTTACCTGAGAAAGGAACGTTCCTATGTATATTCCACCGAAAGCCCTGTCCGAAAAAACCCTGCCTCCGGAGGTTCTCCGGCCTGACAAGGTGACCTGTACCCATTATGAGGACTTCGGTCTGGGCGATAAGGCGCTGTATGTGGGAATGTACGGCTTCAGCCGGGTTGGCTACATCCCTTTTTCCGCGATCACCCGGGTGTTTAAACGCCTTGGCGTGACCAAGGGATTCTTTGAGCAGGGGAAGATTTACGGTACGCTGTGCTATCTGGTTGTGTGCTATGATGGAAAGCAGAAGGCATACCGCTTCACCCACGAGGAAAATCTGGACGCTCTGCTGGATGTGATCCGGGAAAAGACGAGTATTCCCGTTGGCAAGCCCTGAAACCTTTATACCCCAAGCGCCCTCCCTCTCGGGAGGGCGCTTATTCGTTGCTTGCATATCCGTAGGGGGCGGCGTCCCCGACGCCCCGGGACAGAGGTGAACGTTGTGTACCGAACTTCGGAATAATGGACACCCGTTACCGCCGGGACGTCGAGGACGCCGTCCCCTACGATGCGTTAATAAGATTTTAAGAAATCTCCCCCTTTTTTCTTAAGAAGAAGGGTGATATAATAGGAAACAGAAAGAGAAAGAGGGGCGAAGGGCCATGTATAACGTATTGATTTGCGACGATCAGCCGGATATTGTCAACGCGCTGAACATCTATCTGACGCCGGAGGGTTACAATCTTTTTGAAGCCTACACCGGGCAGGAGGCGCTGGATGTGGTGCGGAAAAACGATATCCACCTGATTCTGCTGGACGTGATGATGCCAGTGATGGACGGGATTACGGCAACCTCCAAAATCCGCGAGTTTTCCAACGCCCCCATTATCCTGCTCACGGCCAAATCCGAAACCGAGGATAAGGTGCTGGGCCTGAACGTGGGCGCCGACGATTATATCACCAAGCCCTTTGTGCCGGTGGAGGTGCTGGCCCGGGTCCGCTCCCAGCTGCGGCGGTACGACCGCCTTGGCAGCAAGCCGGAAACCGTGGACGGCAACCTGATTGTCGGCGGCGTGACCCTGGACGACCGCACCAAGTCCGTAACGGTGGACGGGGAGAATGTGTCCCTGACCCCCACGGAATACGCCATTTTACACCTGCTCATGGCAAACCCCGGCAAGGTATTCTCCACCAAGGTGCTCTATGAGTCCGTGTGGCAGGAGACGGCCCTGGGCAGCGAGGGCGCGGTGGCGGTGCACATCCGGCACCTGCGGGAAAAAATTGAGATCAACCCCTCAGAGCCGCGGTATTTGAAGGTGGTCTGGGGACAGGGCTACAAGATGGAGGCTGACCGGAAATGAAAAACCATATCGCGATTAAATTTATCGCCATCATCCTGTGCGCCCTGTGCCTGCTGGGGGCAGCGGGCGGCGCGGCCTGCATCATCGGCCTGTCGGAGATGGACCTGTACAACAAAACCGTGGACGAGTACCGGGCGCAGCTTGCCAGGGACAATGCACGAAACTACGCTTCGGAAGTGGCCCTGTCCTATTCCAGTAAAATTCTGGGCGGCTGCTCTGAGGATATGTTCCGCACCTATTACGGCGATGCGGACTGGTTCATTCGCAGCTATCCCAACAACGCCTACACCATCACCGACGCCGAGGGCAAGGTGCTGAGCTCCTACAACATGGACGCGGCGGAGAATTCCGGTTGGCTTTCCTATACCTTCCCCGTCAGCGGGAACTACATGTATCTGGTGGATGCCAAATCCGGGGAAGAGGAGGCTGAAACTGACATTCCCCGGACGGTGGCTGAAGGAGAGACCTACCTCTATGATGCCATTCAGCCCATGGGCAGCACGGTGTACGGAATGCGCACTGGCTATCCCGGCGGCAGTGACCGTTTTAGTAGCGACAGCAGCATTGGATTCATCTTCAAGGACGAATCCGGTCGGGTAGTATTCCGCAGCTTTGAGCCCTGCGTGAACCCCGATATTGTGGAACTGAATTATTTTATGTGCGTGGATGGCGAGGGGGACATTATCTACGAAGTGTCCTCCCCGGATACCGTGGGCCGCATGACCGTGGACGAAAACGGTTTCCCGGTGTTCACCGGCAACCTGCCGGAACCGGAGGAAACCGTCCCTGAGACCACAGCGGAGACCGTTCCGGAACCCACCGCGGAGGAGCCTGCCCCGGAGGAGCCGGTTCCCACCGATGAAGACGGCAATCCCATCGAGACGGAAGGTCATGTGGAGGAAACCGTCTACACCGAGGGCGAACCCTCCAACGCCTCTGCCGTTCCTGAGGAAGGGAAAGCCCCGGAGCATGTGGACGAAACCGTTGTCAGCTACACAGAGGAAACCGCCGCTCCGGAGACGGTAGCGGAAACCGCTCCCCCTACCACCGCTCCCGTGGAGACGGTGCCGGATATCGCGGTAACAGAGCCTGTCATGGTGGGCGACAAGCCCCTGAGCAGCTACCAGATCAACCGGATCGAATACTTTGACAGCGTGACGGGGAAGTATGTGACCGCGAAATATGTCTATGTCCCTATGCCGGAACTGACGGTGACGCTGTATGTGGACGACAACAGCGGGCCGGAAGCCCAGGTTTGGGAGCTGGTGCGGATTGTCCGCGACTGCCGGCAGTACCTGCTGCCCGTGGTGGGCATCTGCCTGCTGGGGATTGCCGCCACAGCGGTGTACCTGTGCACCGCCGCGGGCCGGAAGCCCGGTATCCCCGAGGTACGGGCAGGCGGGCTGAACCGAATCCCGCTGGACGTGTACCTGGTGGGCGGCGGCTGCCTCATCGCGGGCTGTATCGCCGGCGGGGTGGCGCTGATGCAGTATCTCCTGCCCAGCGATGTGCTCACTGCCCTATGCGTGGGTGTGGGGCTGTGCTATCTGGGATGCCTTGTGTTCGTGGGCTTCTGCTTCGCCTTTGTGGCCCAGCTCAAGACCCCCGGGGGCTTCTGGTGGCGCAATACCCTGTGCGGCTGGTGCCTGCGGCAGTGTGTGCGGTTTGCCGTGTGGCTGGAGAGCATTCTCAGCACCAAGATCCTGCCCTGGCTGGTTCGGGTGGTGAAAAAGCTGTGGCGAATTGTCTGCGGCTGCGCCAGCTGGCTGGAAAAACGGGTGAACCGGTTCATTTCCTATCTGCCGCTGGTGTGGCAGTGGCTGCTGGCAGGCGCGGTGTGCGTTCTGCTGGTGTATGCCAGCGACGGAGAACTGTGGACCCTGATTCTGTGGGTGCTGCTCATCTGCTACGGCGCCTACTGCTTCGGCAAGCTCATGGACAGCGCCAGCCGCATGAGCAAAGGCGATCTAAATATCAAGGTGGATGAAAAGCACATGGTGGGAGCCTTCGCCCAGTTTGCCGAGAGTCTCAACAATCTGGCGAACGTCACCATGGAGGCCGCCCGGAAGCAGCTGAAATCCGAGCGGATGAAGACGGAGCTGATCACCAATGTGTCCCACGATATCAAGACCCCGCTGACCTCCATCATCAACTATGTAGATCTGCTGCAAAAGGCTCAGACCGAGCAGGAGCGGGCAGAGTATCTGGAGGTGCTGGACCGGCAGTCCCAGCGGCTTAAGAAGCTCATTGACGACCTGATGGATATGAGCAAGGCCAGCACCGGCAACATGAGCGTGGACATTACCAGAGTGGACGCGGTGGAGGCCGTGAATCAGGCTCTGGGTGAGTTTGCCGACAAGCTGGACCGGGCCACGCTGACGCCCGTATTCCGGCACGACGACGCTTCCGTGCCCATGATGGCCGACGGACGGCTGGTATGGCGGGTGCTGAGTAACCTGCTGGGCAACGCGGTGAAGTACGCCATGCCCGGAACCCGGCTGTATATCGACCTGTCCCAGATGGGCGGCAAGGTGCTTCTGTCGGTGAAGAACATCTCCCGGGAGGAGCTGAACATCGACGCCGACGAGCTGATGGAGCGGTTCGTCCGTGGGGACGATTCCCGAAACACCGAGGGCAGCGGCCTGGGGCTGAACATCGCCAAGAGCCTGATGGAGCTGCAAAAGGGAGAATTGCAGCTGCTGGTGGACGGCGATTTGTTCAAGGTCACCCTGATTTTCCCCGGAATTTGACAGTGTTGCCCCCGGAACGGTTTCCGTTCCGGGGGCTTCGGTTGCAATTTGGAGAAATTGCGGTATAATAAAAAAGCCTTCCCCTTTGGGGAAGGTGGCCGAGCGGCAGCGAGGTCGGATGAGGCAAATACCATTTTGCCGAAATGTGCATGGATATGGAATGTGACTCTGCCCTCTTCCGTCTCGCTTTATCGCGATCCACCTTCCCCAAAGGGGAAGGCATGAAAGGAGATTATCAATGCTTGATGTGTTACTCAAATTCCTGAAAAGCAGCCTGTTCAAAAACTTAAGCGCCGCGGTGGTGATTCTGGTCATCGGCGTGCTGATCATCCGGGTGCTCATGCGGCTCATCGAAGCGTCCCTATTAAAATCCCGGCTGGAAAAGGCGGCCCACAGCCTGATTCTGTCCCTTTCCAAGGCGGCAATGTACATTCTGCTGTTTTTGATTGCCGCCTCCACCCTGGGCATTGACGTATCCAGCATCGTGGCCCTGGCCAGTGTGCTGACCCTGGCTCTTTCCCTGTCCCTGCAAAATATGGTGTCGAATATCATCGGCGGCTTTACCATTCTCTACACCCATCCCTTCCATAGCGGGGACTATGTGGAAATCGCGGGACAGGCGGGCACCGTCCGGGAGATCAACATGACCTATACGGTGCTGGCAACCCCGGATAACCGGGTAGTTTCCATACCCAACAGCGCAGTGGTGGCGGCTCAGATCGTCAACTACACCTGCGCCGACTGCCGCCGGGTGGAAATCGACGTGTCCGCCTCCTACGATGCCCCCACCCAGAAGGTGCTGGACGCGCTGGTGCAGGCGGGCACTGTGGATAGTGTCTTGCTGGAACCGGCTCCCGCCGCGGTGATTACCGGCTACGGCGACAGCGCCATCAGCTATAATCTGCGCATCTGGGTGAAGCCCGGGGACTATTGGGACGTCTATTTTCTGGTGATGCAGCGCATCAAGGACATTTTCGACCAGCAGGGCATCGAAATGACCTATCCCCACCTGAACGTCCATTTGGACAAATAATACCGCCCCTAGGACAACACCGCCAGCAGCGCCAGAATGCCGACGCCCGGAAGCCCCAGAATCCCGGCGGTGAGCACCGTCACGGCGTTGATGGGAAAGGCAATCCCCGTGAAGCCCGCGATGCTGTTCAGCAGCCACAGGCACAGAAACCCGCAGGCGGAGTGAATCAGGAGCTTGAAGATGAACTTCATGGGGATCAGCAGAAGCCGCACCGCCACCAGCGCCAGCAGAGCGGGAATCAGTAGCGTCACAAATTGTTCCATATTTTACCTCCGTATGCCCGGGCGTTTTCCGGCATATACTACCCTCGGACAGCAAGGCAGCACCAATGCAGCCGTGACGACGGATGGGTGTTACATTGTCTGTCAAGTGTATCGCCGCAAAGCGCAGCGGTGTGATGCGAGAGCGGGAGAGCAGGGAACGGCTTTCCCGTGTACATGATACTACTATGCCAGTTTTGGCCCAAGAAAAAACGGGAACGAAGGAAGAATCCTCCGTTCCCGTTTACTTTTTTTGCTTGCAGGCGTAGAGATAGGCCTGCTTGTAGTCCCCCAGCTCCCGGTAGCAGGCTTCCAGCTTCGGAATCACTTCCCGCGGGTAGGCCTCTTCCGCCCGGCGCAGATACTGGACGGCGTTCTGGTACGCGCTTTCCGCCAGATAAGCTTCCCCCCGCAGGAGCATCCACTCCGGCGTGTCCCGCCGCTGCATGGATTCCAGCAGGTGGGTGCCCCTGCGGACGTCACCCTGGTGGATGGCCTCACTGGCCCGCAGACGCAGCTCCTCATCCAGACTGGGCAGCTGACTGCACAGCCGCTGCTTTCCACCCAGCCGACCCAGCAGCAGAACGCGCTGCCGGTTCAGGGCTTCGCCGCAGTAGATGCCCCGGGTGTCCGTGCTTTCCAGAAGCTCCCGGGCGTATCGTTCCTTCCGCTGGCCGATTGCCCGCTCCGCCAGTCCCAGCCGGACCAGCACCGTCAGCAGCGCCTTTTCCCGGTCATAGACGGGGTCCGGTTCTGCGTAGTCCTCAAGCGCCGCCATGGCCTGATCAAACTGGCCGAGGTCATAGTACTGCCGGGCGGATTCCATGATCTGCTGATTGGCGGATACCACCGACTGCTCCTCCAGAAAGAAGCTTATGGGCTTGCCAAGCCGGGCAGCCAGGTATTGCAAGGTCCGCATGGAGGGCTGAGCAGCCCCGTTCTCGATGCGGGAGAGCATATTCCGGGTGATTTCCCCGCCGCACAGCGCCCGCTGGCTGAGCCCCGCTTCCAGCCGGGCCTGCCGAAGCTTTTCTCCCAGGGACATGGTTTGGCCTCCTTGCGGTAATTCTGAATTACCGTTACTATACCACATTCCCCGCCGGTTTTCCAGAGTAACAAAAAATTCATTTGCTATTTTCGGCGCTTTGGTTTATAACTGTAGGTAGAAAACGCATATCGCCATAACACAGCAAGCGACAAATTGGAATTTGGCGATCTAATACCTTCCCCCGGGGGGAAGGTGCCCCCGAAGGGGGCGGATGAGGAACGGCGACAGCTTATCACATGGAGTGCAGTAAAATGAGAAGGTACAGCCTTCAAAATAGTGCCTTTTTAACGAACTGCATTGGTAATCGATACATTTCGCCGATCCTCATCAGTCTCGCTGCGCTCGACGGCTAATATATCAAGGTATGATTGCCACCGGCAATCATTTGCATTTTGATTCGCTGCGCGGAGCACCACCCCCGGGGGAAGCCATGGGCGCTCCCGCGCCAGCGCGGTAAATTCCAATTTATCGCTTTACTGACTTGACCCGATAAGCATGAAATGTGGAGAGAATTATGGATATTCGAAATACGAGTGAGATCAAAGGGGCTGCCCTGCGGCGGCTGACGGATGCCGGGCAAGCCAGGCGCATTGCCGCCATTTATACCGGCGTGACGCTGGGATTGTCCGCGCTGGTGACAATTCTGGGACTGGTGCTGGACGGGATGATGTCCGGTGCCGGAGGCCTCAGCGGCATGGGCCGGCGGACGGTTCTGTCCTCGGTGCAGTCGGTGCTTCCTGTTGTCAGCGCCCTGATTACCATGTGCGTGGAGCTGGGCTACCAGGCCGCCATGCTCCGGGTTGCCCGGGGGCAGTACACATCTCCCCAGACCCTGCGGCTGGGCTTTGACCGGTTCTGGGTGCTGCTGCGATGCGTGCTGCTGGAGGGGCTGATCCTGTTCGGCATCACCTTCGGCGGCATCTACCTGGCCACCATGCTGTTCATGTTCACGCCCTTTTCCAGCCGGGTGGTGGAGCTGATGATGCCGGTGCTGGAAAATGTGACGCTGCTCAGTCCGGAGATGGTGCTGGACGAGGGTCTGTATAGCCAACTCATGCAGGCAATGATCCCCGCCTTTGTGCTGTGCGCCATCGTGGTGGCGGCAGCCGCCATTCCGGTGCTGTACCGCCTGCGGATGGCCCGCTTTGTCATCATCGACAAGCCCGGTATTGGGGCCATGGCTGCCCTGCGGGAGAGCCGGAAGATGATGAAGGGCAACTGCCTGAAGCTTCTGAAGCTGGATGTGGGCCTGTGGCCCTACTACGTTGGCTGTGTGCTGGCAAGCCTTCTGTGCTACGGCGATATGCTGCTGCCCATGGTGGGGGTGAACCTGCCCATGAGCGATACGGTGAGCTACTATGTGTTTTTCATTCTGTATCTGGCGGCTCAGTTCGCGGTGTATTACTATCTGCGAAACCCGGCGGAGACAGCCTATGCCATTGCCTACGATTCCATCCGCTCGAAAGAACCCAGAGGTGAAGGCGTGGCGCTGGGAAACATATTTCACATTGACCAATAAAATTAGCCCGCTGCAGCTCAATTGCGAGTGCAGCGGGGTGTTTTTTCATTTTTTACGCCTGAGCAGGGGGTTACTCCGCGCTGATTACATGGGCGCCCTGAAATTCCACGTGCAGAGGAAGCATCTGCCAGCTGTGCTCGGTGATGGCATTCAGCTTGCTCTCCAGCTTCTCCTGCAGGCCCGGGTTCCGGGTGATGCACAGCAGAGTGGGGCCCGCGCCGGACAGGCAGAAGGCCGCGCCGGTTGTGCGCACCAGCGCCTCGATTTTCTCGTAGTCCGGAATCAGCTTTTTCCGGTAGTTCTGGTGGAGCCGGTCCTGCATAGCGTTGCGCAGGAGCTTTTCGTCCCCCAGTTCCAGCGCTTTCAGCACCAGCGCGCCGTGGGAAATGTTGTAGATGGCGTCGGCCCGGTTCACCTGCTCGGGCAGCACGCTTCGGGCCAGGGTGGTGGGCAGATTGAACTCGGGAATCAGGGCCAGGAATTCCCAGCCCGGGTGCAGGGGGAAGCTGACGCACACGGGAAGACCCCCATCCACCATGGAAGCGGTCAGTCCGCCGTAGAAGGCCGGGGCCAGGTTGTCCGGGTGGCCCTCCATGGCGTTGGTGATGTTCAGAAGGCCCTGTGTGGACAATTTATTGCCCCGGAGCACGTTGGCGCCCATGGCCCCGGCCACCAGCAGGGCGGCGGAGGAGCCAAGACCACGGCAGATGGGGATGTGGGCGTCGATGTGGATTTTCACGCCCCGGACCTCCTCGCTCATGGTGTTCAGCACCGCGCAGTAGGAGGTGTAGGCCAGATTGTCTGGGCCGGTGAAGGCTTCGTCGCAGCCGGTGATTTCAAGGCCAGAATCGGTTTCCTCAAAGGTCACGTCAGTGTACAGGCTCAGGGCGCAGCCGAAGGCATCAAAGCCCGGGCCTAAATTCGCGGTGGTGGCGGGGACACGGATGGTTACTCGTTTCATTTTGTTCTCCATGTATAAATTGATGATTCATCCCGTAGGGGGCGGCGTCCCCGACGCCCCGGCGGCAGAACCCCCGATTTCGCATTGGATGGCAGCGAATCGAAACGCGGTACTGCCGGGACGTCGAGGACGCCGTCCCCTACGGCTACGAAATTTACAGGTTCAGCACATACTCCAGCATCTTGTCCTTGGCGATGACACCGGTGTGCTTTTCGGCTTTCCCTTGCAGAGAAGCGAGGTTTTTCGGCACAGGTACGCCGGTTATTTCGGACAGACGGGCCATCTGGTCGAATTCACTGCCGGAGGTGTCGCCGCCGATGGCGGTGAGGACGGCAACGGGGAACTTATAGGGGGAGGCGGTGGACAGCACCACCATGGGACGACTGTCACCGGACCGGTTTACATAATCTTCCGCCGCGGCCCAGCCGGAGGCGGTGTGGGGATCGCACAGGTAGCCCAGTTCCTTGTACACCCGGCCCATGACCTCAGCAGCCCGGGCATCGTCGCAGTAGGCGGCCCAGAACTGCTCTTGAATCTTTGCCAGCATTTCGGCGGGCACGGTGTAGGAGCCTTCCGTGTTCAGCTGCCCCATCAGCTTTGCCACCAGAGCGGTATCGCCGCTCAGCAGGTACAGCAGCCGCTCCAAGTTGGAGGAGACCAGAATGTCCATGGAGGGGGAGGCGGTTTTCAGCAGGGGACGGCGGCGGTCATAGGTACCGGTGCGGATAAAGTCGGTGAGGACGTTGTTGGCATTCGACGCGCAGATCAGCTTCCCCACGGGCAGGCCCAGAAGCTTTGCCAGGTAGCCCGCCAGAATGTCGCCGAAGTTGCCGGTGGGGACGGAGAAGTTGACCTCCTCGCCCAGCTGAATTTTTCCCGCGTCCAGCAGATCCCGGTAGGCCCGGAAGTAGTACATGATCTGGGGAGCCAGACGGCCAATGTTGATGGAGTTGGCGGAAGACAGGGCGAAGGGCAGTTCCTTCCCCTGACAGGCGGCGAAGATGTTTTTCACGCCGGTCTGGGCATCGTCAAAGTTGCCCCGGACGGCGCAGACGGCTACGTTTCCGCCCTCCTGGGTCACCATCTGTGCCCGCTGCACCTGGGAAACGCCCCCATCGGGGTAGAACACGCAGATGCGCACACCGGGCACATCATGGAAGCCCTCCAGAGCGGCCTTGCCGGTGTCGCCGGAGGTGGCGGTGAGAATGAGAATGTCCTTGTCCATGCCCTTCACGGTTTTGGCGGCGGTGAGCAGCTGGGGCAGCATGGAAAGGGCCACGTCCTTAAACGCGGAGGTAGGGCCCCGGAACAGCTCCAGCACGCCGAAATCGCCTACGGGCACGGTGGGAGTCAGGTCCTCGGTCTCGAATTTTCCGGTGTAAGCCCGTTTTACCAGCCGGGGCATATCGGGAATGTCCGACAGCAGGGCGGAGAGAATTTTCGTGGACATATCCATGGAAGAGCCGGTCAGGCAGTCCTTCCAGTCGAATTCCGGCAATTTTTCGGGCATATACAGGCCGCCGTCAGGGGCAAGGCCCTGCAGAACGGCTTCGGCGCTGTCAACGCTGGGGCTTTGGCCCCGGGTGGAATGATAGAGCATGGTAACCTCCAAATGATGATTCGTAGGGGGCGGCGTCCTCGACGCCCCGGCGGAAGAATGTACGATTTCGCATCGGGAACCGGCAAATTCGCAGCCGCGTGCTGCCGGGGCGTCGAGGACGCCGC
>JALFXH010000176.1 GCA_022786965.1 Clostridiales bacterium | reverse complement strand
GGCTCTGCATGTAAACTACCCTATGGTGGAGGAGGACTGCTGCAAGGTATCTTTCCTGCGGGGGGCGTTTCTGGCTGGGGGCAGCGTCACGGACCCCGGCAAGGGCTATCATCTGGAATTGGCCACCACCCACCAGGCCGTTGCCCGGGAGACGGAGCTGATTGTCCGGGAGGTCATGGACTTTGCCCCCAAGACAGCGGCCCGGGGCGGAGCCCAGGTGCTCTACCTCAAGCAGAGTGAGCAGATTTCCGATTTCCTTACCTGTCTGGGAGCGCCGGTGGCTGCCATGGGCATTATGGAAGCCCGTCTGGAAAAAGAACTGAACAATAAGGTCAACCGCCGCTGCAACTGTGACGACGCCAACACCTCCAAGGTGGTGGAAGCGGCCCAGGAGCAGCTGGCTGTGATTCGGGTATTGCGGGAACGGGGAATTCTGGAGAGCCTGCCGGAAAAATTAAAGCAGGCGGCTATTGCCCGGGAGCAGAACCCCTCCGGGTCCCTGACGGAGCTGGCGGCCATGATGGAGCCGCCCATCACCAAGCCCGCCATGAATAACCGCATGAAAAAGCTGGCGGCAATCGCCAAGGAGACAGTGCAATGAGCTTTGTGCATCTGCATTTACATAGTGAGTATAGCCTGCTGGACGGAGCCTGCCGGATTGACGGCCTCATGGACCGGGTGAAGGAGCTGGGCCAGACTGCCGTCGCCATCACCGACCACGGCGTCATGTATGGTTGCATCGACTTCTACAAGGCTGCCAAGGCCTCCGGGGTCAAGCCCATCATCGGCTGCGAGGTGTATGTTGCCCGGCGGGGGATGACGGACAAGGTTCACGGGCTGGACAACGACCCCTACCATCTGGTGCTGCTGTGCGAAAACAGGACAGGCTACGAAAACCTGTGCTATCTGGTGTCCGAGGCCTTTATCCACGGCTTTTACGGTAAGCCCCGGGTGGATTTGGAGTTGCTACAGCAGCACCACGAGGGGCTCATCGCCCTGTCCGCGTGTCTCGCGGGGGCTGTCCCCCAGTACCTCATGCAGGAGGACTATGAGGGGGCCAAAAACTATGCCCTGAAATTGTCGGAAATTTTTGGCAAGGGCAACTTTTTCCTGGAATTGCAGGATCACGGCATTGACGAGCAGCGGCCCGTCAATCAGGGCGTCCAGCGTCTTGCCCGGGAGACGGGCCTGCCGCTGGTGGTCACCAACGACGCCCATTATCTGCGCCGGGAGGACGCCAAAATGCAGGACGTGCTGCTGTGCATCCAGACCGGCAAAACCGTGGACGACCAGAACCGCATGAAATTCCAGACCGAGGAATTCTACGTCAAAAGCGAGGAAGAATTAAGAGAATTGTTCCCCGGACTTGACGAAGCCTTTGAAAATACGGTAAAAATTGCCGACCGCTGCAATCTGGAATTTACCTTTCACGAATACCATCTGCCCGCCTTCCCGGTGCCGGAAGGGTATACCAACGAGGGCTATTTCCGGGAGCTTTGCTACGCTGGCTTTCGGGAACGCTACCCCGACCAGCCCAAGGAATATGCTGACCGATTGGAATACGAAATCGGCGTCATCAGCAGCATGGGTTATGTAAACTACTACCTCATCGTCTGGGACTTTATCCGCTATGCCAAGGAGCAGGGGATTCCTGTTGGCCCCGGACGTGGTTCCGGCGCGGGATCCATCGCAGCCTACTGTATGCACATCACCGAAGTGGACCCCATGAAATACGCCCTGATTTTCGAGCGGTTTCTGAACCCGGAACGGGTGAGTATGCCGGATTTCGATACGGATTTCTGCCAGGAGCGCCGCCCGGAGGTCATCGAGTACGTCATGCGCAAGTATGGCACCGACCATGTGGCCCAGATTGCCACCTTCGGCACCATGGCGGCCCGGGGCGCCATCCGGGACGTGGGCCGGGCGCTGAACTTTACCTACGCCGAGACGGATATCGTTGCAAAGCTGGTGCCGGGCACTCCCCATATCACCCTGAAGGAGGCCATGGAGGTCAGCCCCAAGCTGAAAGAGATGTATGATGGGGATGAACGGGTAAAAACCCTCATTGACACCGCCATGAGTTTGGAGGGAATGCCCCGGAATTCCTCCACCCATGCCGCCGGTGTGGTGATCACCGCCGACCCGGTGTGCAGCTATGTGCCCCTGTCCTGCAACGACGACACCATCGTCACCCAGTACACCATGACCACCATCGAGGAGCTGGGGCTTCTCAAAATGGACTTTCTGGGCCTGCGAAATCTGACGGTGATCGACGACGCGGAGAAGGAGATTCAGAAGGTGGAACCGGACTTCTCCATGAAGGCTATCCCCGACGACGATGCCGCCACCTTTGCTATGCTCTCCGAGGGCAAGACCCAGGGCGTGTTCCAGCTGGAATCGGCGGGCATGACGGGGGTGTGCATCAACATGAAGCCCAGCTCCATTGAAGACATCACCGCCATCGTGGCTCTGTACCGCCCCGGCCCCATGGACTCCATTCCGAGGTTCATCGCCAACAAGCAGGATGCCAGCAGGGTGACCTACAAGACCCCCATGCTGGAACCCATCTTGAAGGTCACCTACGGCTGCATCGTCTATCAGGAGCAGGTTATCGAGATTTTCCGAAGCCTGGGCGGCTACACCATGGGGCAGGCCGACAACATCCGCCGAGCCATTTCCAAGAAGAAAATGAAGGTCATTGAGGCGGAACGGAAGGTCTTCGTCTACGGCGACCCAGCCCAGAATATCCCCGGTTGTGTGGGGCACGGCATCCCCGAGGTGGTTGCCCAGTCCATTTATGACGAGATCGTGGACTTCGCCAACTACGCCTTCAACAAGGCCCACGCGGTGTGCTACGCCATCGTGGCCTACCAGACCGCCTACCTCAAGTGCCACTATCCCCGGCAGTACATGGCGGCTCTCATGACCTCGGTGCTGGACTCCGCCACGAAAATTGCCGGATATATCGCGGAATGTAAAGAATTGGGCATTCCCGTCCTTCCCCCGGACTTAAACCACTCCGAAGACCACTTCACCGTGGAGGGCGACGCCATCCGCTTCGGCCTTGGCGCGGTGAAAAATGTAGGAATCGGCCTGATCCGCAGCATGGTAAAAAAGCGGGAAGAGGGCGGCCCCTTCAAATCCCTGGAGGACTTTATCGAGCGGATGGGGGAGGGGGAGCTTAACAAGCGGGCCGTGGAAAACTTCATCAAGTGCGGCGCGGCGGACTGCTTTGGCAACCACCGCAGCGAATTGCTTGCCGTCTACGACAGCATGATGGACGCCATCGCCTCCTCCCGAAAGAAGAATCTGGAGGGCCAGCTGGGCCTGTTCGGAATGCTCCAGGAGGAAGATGAAGCGGCGAAAATCCCCATTCCAAAGCTTCAGGAAATGAAGAAGGCAGAGCTTCTGACGCTCGAAAAGGAGACCATGGGCATCTACATTTCCGGTCACCCCATGGACGACTACCGGGAAATCCTTAAAAACACCCGTGTGGTGCGCATCGGCAGCCTTATGGACGAGGACAGCCGGTATGAAGACGACCAGATCGTCAGCGTGGCGGGCATCGTCCAGACCCTGAAAATGAAAACCACCCGGAACAATTCCATGATGGCTTATGTCACCGTGGAGGACGACACGGCCTCCATCGAGATGCTGGCTTTCTCCAACGTACTGGGCCAGTTCGGCGGCTATCTCAAGGAGGGGGCGGCGGTGGTGATCACCGGCAGGCTGTCCCTGCGGGACGACAAGGAGCCGCAAATTGTCATCAATCGCGCCCGGCCCATCTCCGATTTTGCCCAGGGCAGTCCCGAACCGGCGGCAAGGCCCTCTCAGCCGCCCCGGCAGGGTACCCTGTATCTGCGTTTGCCGGGAGAGGAGGGGAAGCTCTATCCCAAGGTGCGGGCTATCCTCAATATGTTCCCCGGGGACAGCGGCGTAGTGCTCTATTTTTCGGACACCGGCCGCCGCCGGGGCACCCGGGCGCAGCTTGCGGACAGTATGCTTCTGGAGCTGAAAAATATCCTTGGAGACGGAAATGTTGTGGTAAAGTAGCTTTCCTTTTGGAGAGAACTGTGATACAATACGCTTATTGGCTTTCATCAGCTACGTTGTTCTTTCGTGGATTAACCCAAGGCTCCCCTTGAGGGGAGCTGAGGCGCAAGCTGACTGAGGGGTGCACCCCTCCGACCCGGCTTATGCCGGGCCACCTCCCCTATCAGGGGAGGCTTTGGTTCGCTTAATAATCCTTTTGCTGAGGAAACCCGATCAGCATGATACGATCGAGAGGAGTTGATGCCGTGAAAAGGCGAATATGGTTTCTTTTCACGCTGCTTTTCACGCTGCTCCTGACCGGCTGCGCCATGCGCACGGTGGAGGAAATGTACGCCCTGCCCAAACGGTCGGAGGAATATAAGGAACTGCAGGCCGCCATTGACACGGCCATGTACGGCATGACCTTTTCCTCCCCCCAGTCCGGGGAGCACCAGCAGACGGTGCAGATGGCGGACCTCAACGGCGACGGACTGGACGAATATTTGGTGTTTGCCAAGGGCGCTACGGAAAAGCCCCTGCAGGTGCTGGTATTTCAGCAGGACGAGAGCGGAAAGTGCCGGACGCTGGACACCATCGGCTTCAACGGACAGGCCTTTGAACAGGTGGAGTATGTGGATTTTGACGACCAGCCCGGCAAGGAGCTGATTGTGGGCTTTCAGGTCAGCGACCAGGTGCTGCGCAGTGTGGCGGTCTTCACCTTCCGGGGCGGCAGCGCGGAGCTGCTGCTGATGAATGGCTACAGCAAAATGCTGCCCTGCAACTTAAGCGGCGGCAGAAGCGAACTGATGGTGCTGCGACCCGGCGAGGAGGAGACGGAACGGGGCATGGCGGTGCTGTACAGCTATCAGAACGGACAGATTGTCCGCTCTGTGGAGACGGAACTGTCAGAGCATACCTCCCGGATCCGCCGCATTATGACGGGCAAATTGCAGGATCAGACCCCGGCGGTGTTTGTCACCAGTTCCTCCGGGGAAAATACCATCGTCACCGATATCTTCGCGGTGAAGGACGGCCATTTTACCAACATCGCCTACTCGACGGAGGCGGACACCAGTATCCGAACGCTTCTGAATTACTATGTCTACGCCGAGGACATCGACTCCGACGGCATTCTGGAGCTGCCGGGGCTGATCACCATGAAGCCGGTAAGCCCCTGGCGGGAGGACGAGCAGAAATTCCTGCTGCGCTGGTACGCCATGGATGTGGATGGCTGGGAGATTGACAAGCTGTATACCTTCCACAACTATAACGGCGGCTGGTATTTACAGCTGGACAGCCAGTGGGCCAGCCGGCTGACGGTGGAGCAGGAGCATGGAAGCTTCCGCTTCTATGTGTGGGATGAATCCTATCAGGTGGCGATCCCCCTGTTTTCCGTGTATATGCTCACCGGCGCGGATCGGGATGAGAGCGCTGCCCAGGATGGCCGCTTCCCCCTGTACCGGACGGAGGGCGTGGCCTACGCGGCCCAGCTGGATTTCGCCGCTCCGGAATACGGTATCACCGAAAAAAGCTTACAGGACAGCTTCCGTCTGATCCGTCAGGACTGGCAGACGGGGGAGACTTGAAAAAAGAGGTAGAATATGAAAAAAGTGCTGATTATGGAAGATGAATTGAATATCCGCAGCTTTGTGGTGATCAATCTCAAGCGGGCCGGCTATGACGTGATCGAGGCAGGGGACGGACAGGAGGCGCTGGACGCCATCGCCGCCAACCCCGACGCGGGGGTGGCCATCCTGGACATTATGGTTCCCGGCGACATGGACGGCTTCGAGGTCTGCCGCCGGATCCGGGCCACCAACAAGCAGATGGGTATTATCATGCTCACCGCCCGAACCCAGGAAATGGACAAGGTTACGGGCCTCATGACCGGCGCGGATGACTATGTGACCAAGCCCTTCTCGCCCGCAGAGCTGACGGCAAGAATTGACGCGCTGTACCGCCGCATCGGCGGGGACACCAGCGCATCTTCCGAGCTGATTACCCAGGGCCCCTTCGTCATGAACACCCGGAACCACACCCTGGAAAAGAACGGCAACCGCATTCGCCTGACCCAGGTGGAGTACGCCATTTTGAAGCTGTTCATGCAGAACCCCGGAAGGGCTCTGTCCCGGGAGGACATTCTGGCGGCGGTCTGGGGCCGGGACTACGACGGCGAACTGAAAATTGTGGATGTGAATATCCGCCGCCTGCGCATCAAGATCGAGGACGACACCGCCAACCCCACTTATATCACCACCGTCTGGGGTCTTGGCTACAAGTGGGGCGCGTAAGGCGTGAAGGATTTCAAATCGATCATCCATGTGGGCGGTCTGCGAAAACGCTGGCTTCTGAATACGGCCAGCGTGGTGCTGGCCCTGGGGCTGGTGTGCGTGATGGCGGTGACGGCCTCCTTCGCGGCCTACTACTACTCCAATATGGAGTCGGATATGAAGTACCGGGCCAAGACCACCACGGATTTCTTTGCCGCCTATATCGACCAGACCTACCATGAATACTACCAGTCCTGCATCACCTACGCCCAGACCTTCGAGGACAAGGATACCATCGAATTGCAGTTTATCAACCGGGACGGGCAATTGGTTGCTTCCTCCTATGGCCAGTGGGCGGGGCAGAACCCTTCCACTCCGGAAATCGCCACAGCGGTGGAGAGCCGCTATCCGGTGCCCTATCTCGGCAAGGACCCCAGTACCGGGGAGCGGATTATGGCGGTGTCCAGCCCCATGATCTACAATAGCGGTGAGGTCATCGGCGTGCTGCGGTATGTGACCTCCACCCGGAAGGTGGACGCCCAGATTTTGCAGGTGGCACTGGTGAGCTTGATGGTGCTGACGGCGGTGATGGCGGTGGTGCTGCTCAGCAGCAATTTCTTTCTGCGCTCTGTCATGAATCCCGTGGCGGAGATCACGGAGAAGGCCCAGCGGATTGCCGCCGGCAGCTACGGCGTGCAGATTCAGACCAAATACCGGGATGAAATCGGCGCTCTGGCGGACACCATCAACGAAATGTCCAATAAAATCGCACAAAATGAGAAAATGCAGGCGGAATTTATTTCCCAGCTGTCCCATGAGCTGCGCACGCCTCTGACGGTCATCAACGGCTGGAGCGAGACCCTGCTATCCGATGAAAACATGGACGCGGAGACCCGGCAGGGCATGAAGATCATCTCCAGCGAGGCCAAGCGTTTGACGGAGATGGTCATGGATTTGCTGGACTTCACCCGGATGCAGGATGGGCGCATGACCCTGGCGGTGGAAATGACCGATCTGCGAAGCGAGTATGAGGATACCGTGTTCATGTACGGCAGCCGCCTTTCTCAGGACGGCATTCAGCTGATTTACAAGGAAAATGACGAGGATATCCCGGAAATTCCCTGCGACCCCCAGAGAATGCGTCAGGTATTCCTGAACATTCTGGACAACGCCGCCAAGCACGGCGGCGCGGGGAAACGGATTGAAACGGATATGCACTTTGACGGCGAGCAGGTAATCGTTCGGATTCGGGACTTCGGCCCCGGCATTCCGGAGGACGAGCTGCCTCTCGTCAAAAAGAAATTTTACAAGGGCAGCTCCAGCGTACGGGGCACCGGCATTGGCCTCGCGGTCTGCGACGAGATCGTGGAGATGCACGGCGGCACCCTGAGTCTGGAAAACGCGGAGGGCGGCGGCACGCTGGTGACGGTACGCCTGCCCGCGACCCAATAAGGAGACACATTCCATGGCAGAAACAAAGCAGCAGTGCTGCGAAAAATTCAAGACCATGATCGGCGGTCAGGCGCTGATCGAGGGCATCATGATGCGAGGGCCCGACAAGGACGCCATCGTGGTTCGCGGGAGAGATGGGCTAAGCATCGAAACCAGCCCCAGAAAGAAAAATCCCCCGAAATCTTATAAAAATCTCCCCTTTATCCGGGGTGTATTCAACTTTTTTGACGCCCAGGTGGTTGGCATCAAGGCTCTGCTCCGCTCGGCGGATTTGGCCCCCGAGGAAATGCAGGAGGAGCCCTCCAAATTTGACCTCTGGCTTGAAAAAACGCTGGGGAACGAAAAATTCCAGCAGGCAATTGTGGGCATTGCCGTGGCGATGGGCTTAGGCTTATCCATCCTGCTGTTTTTCCTGCTGCCCATGGTCATCGGC
>JALFXH010000166.1 GCA_022786965.1 Clostridiales bacterium | reverse complement strand
CATTGCGGTCGGCTGCTGTAATATTACTCTCGCAGACCTTGCGTCTCCGGAATTGGTCACAGATGAGGCGTTCCACCTGATCACTGGCGCACTACTGATGGCCAAATACGGAGATGCGGTTTTGAATTTGGAAAAAGGAGTTGACGAAACATGATGATACAAGCGGTGCTTGGCAATCCGCATCACCCGGAATACGGCGTGGCGACCATTCCGTTTCCTATTCCCCGCGACCAGTACGCACACTGCATGGAACTGCTGGCGGCGCTGGAGATCGGCGACGCGGTCAAGGCGGACTGCAAGGTGGTGGAGTTTGACAGCGCCTACAACGTTCTCAAACGCATGGAGCAGTGTACGGTCAATGTGGAGGAGGTGAACTACCTCGCCAAACGGCTGGACAGCTTCAACACCGGCGAGGCTGCGCAGTTTCAGGCCTTGGCCCACAAGCTGGAGCTGTTCGAGCTAAAGGATCTCATCAACCTGTCCTTCTGCTGCCAGCAGGCCACGGTCATTACCGACTTTTCCGACCTCGCCGCTGTTGGCCGTAACCACTACATGAACCTGCACGGAGGATGTGCCAAGACAGAGGAATTGAATGCGCTGGATGGCGAGGAAACCGCGCGGCGGCTCATCGAAAATGGCGGCGGCACGATCACCCCCTACGGCGTGGTCTACGACAATGGCATGAAGTTAGAGCCGGTCTATGACGGCCGGTTTTTTCCCTGCTATTACTATGAGCCGAACGCCATCACCGTTGCGGTGACCTCCAAAGCCGAGCCGGAGGACACAGAACATATCACATGGCTGTTCCTCCCCATGGTCCAGGAGGAGCTCGACCGCGCCCTCCTTCGCGGGGGCATCACAGACGCTGCCGATGTCCGCCTGCGGCTGGAGGACAGCCAGCTCCCCAATGAGGTGGATGTCCTTCTGGATATGGAGTACGAAACTCTCTCAGATCTCAACGAACTGGCAGAGGCAACGGATGGGTTATCAAACGCGGATATGGAAAAGCTGGGGGCCGTGGTCATGCTGGCAGAGCCAAAGTCTGCGGCACAGATCAAAAACCTTGCGGAAAGCCTTGACCTCTTTGACTTCGCCCCCGGCACACATACGCCGGAGGACTACGGCAAGTACATGATCCGGCAGTCCGGCCGCTTTGAGTATGACGAAAATCTCGACGCTTTTTATGACTATGAAAAGTACGGCACGGAGCGGATGAATGAGGAGGACGGGATGTTCACTGACCGGGGCTATGTTGCCTACAAAGGCTTTTTTCGCATGGAAGAAGTGCTGAGCGGCAGCCAGAGCAGCCACATGGTGATGGGAGGGCTTTCACGATGATCATTCAGGCGGAACTGAAGTGTAAGCAGACCGGGTGTGAGGCAGACCCCTGTGCCGTGGCTGTATGGATTTTGAGAAATACGGTCAGGACTGCATGGGAAATGACTGCGCGGCAAAAACAGAGTTCGGCCTGCTGCGCCGCTTAGAGCCGCCGTTCCCGGAGCAGCGGCAGGGGCAGAGGATGATGTAAGCAAAAGCGGCTCGATCCATTTGGAACGAGCCGCTTGATAGGCAGACAAACTGAAATCCGTCTATGCCCAGATTGCCATTGCCAGCGTACCACAAACCATCAGCAAAAGACCGGCAAACGCCTTCTTTGTAAGCTTTTCTTTGAATACAAAGTACGAGAAGCCGATTGATATCAAGATACTCAGCTTGTCGATCGGAACGACGACGCTGACGATGCCGTTCTGTATCGCATAATAATAGCACAGCCAGCTGCCTCCCGTGGCAAGTCCCGAAAGAGCAATAAACACAAGCTCTGTTTTGTCAATGCTTTTTACCTGCGATTGCTTACCTTTCATGAACACGATGAGCCATGCCATCACCAATACAACGCCGGTGCGAATCGCCGTACCGAGATTTGACTCAACATTGCTGATACCCACTTTGGCAAGTATCGATGTCAGTGCCGCAAACAAAGCAGAGCCGATTGCATACGGCAGCCATGCGGACCTTTCGTTTTTCGCTCCGGAGTTCTTTTTTTCAATCATCAGAAACACGCCCACGGCAAGCAGCGCCGTGCCGATCAGTTTGACGGCAAGATGATTGGTTTCTTTGAAGAGAATGATCGCAAGAAGAACCGTAAGGACGGCGCTTGATTTGTCGATCGGAACGACCTTATTGACATCTCCGATCGACAACGCTTTAAAATAGCACATCCAGGAGGCACCGGTCGCAAGTCCGGATAGAATTAAAAAAATCAGAGACTTTGATGCTATTGCGGTTATCGTATTTGCCGAGCCGACAACGAATACCATGATCCACGAAAAAAGCAAAACAACAATGGTACGCAGTGCGGTTGCGATATCCGAATCCGTTTTTTTAATGCCGCATTTAGCTAATATCGAGGTCAGACCCGCAAAAACGGCAGATAATACCGCCATGAAAAGCCAAAGCACTTCTATTCTCACTCCTTCACAAATCCCGATTAGTTTGCCACATCATAGCACACCCCCCAAAATGTGTAAAGCCAAATTCTACACCGAAAGGAGACCAAAATCTTGAAAAATGCAACACAATTCCATATCCGACCTACCCGCCCGGAAGAGGCGGGCTTATTTTATGCCCAGCACCCCGAAGAAAATAAGCGTCTTGGCGCTGTCGGCTGTGTCCGCATGGACTTCGGGCGCAGCGGCAACGAGTTCTGGCATACATGGTGGCCCCGTGGCCCGGAGGAGCTGAACAGCCCTGTGTTCAAAGCGGAGCTGCAAGAGGTCGTGGACACGCTGCGGGAGAGTGTGCTGAAAAACCGCTTCGCTATGGAGCGTTTCTGTTATGCCCGCGGTGGCAAAATCAGCGGTGGCTGGACACAAAACTACGGTTACATCGTGGAAACGGAGCATTACCGCTACTGCCTGCGCTGTAATCCGTCCCCTGGTGACTATAACGGGTATCTGACGGCCTATGATCTGGATGTCCAGCGGCAGAACATGGCGCGGGACAAGCCTCTGGTGGGCCACGTGTCCTTTGCCAATGGCGACGTGCAGGAGTTTACCGATGCCGAAGCCTTTCTCAAGTGTGTGAGGGAAGAATTGCCGTACCGCCCGACCACAGGATTCCGCTACGAGGTGCTGACCGATGATTCCAACCTCCGCAAGGCGGTGGATGACATGATCTTCGACTTCTACGGCGAGGAAGCCCCTTGCCGGCAGGAGGATCACGAGCCTCGGTCCGAGCAGGGCATGACCTTCGGTGGAATGTAATGGACGCTTCAAAAAAGCAGCGAGAGCCGGTCGCATTCAAAAGCCTTTCCGAGCTGAAGCGGTTCATCCGCCCCGGTGTGGAGTTCAAGACCGTCAGCCACGCCAATCACGCGGATATGGTGGGGCTGACCCGTGTGGTGACCACGGTGCAGACGGTGGGCTTCTGTTCCAAGATCAAGGATCAGCCGGAGCATCCCTTCTCCACCTGCAACCACGGCAAGGGCTTCTACACCGATTTTGGGAAAGCCGGCAATTACATCTTTGATGGTACGACGGTAAAGGTGAAGGATACCCGAAAACAAGATCGCGGCGTGATCTACGAGCTGGAGTTTTACGACAGAGAGCAAAACATGGAGGAAACGATGATGGACAGAAAAATGGTGAATTTTATCAAGGAGCAGTATCCCCCCGGCACCCGCATCCGGCT
>JALFXH010000140.1 GCA_022786965.1 Clostridiales bacterium | reverse complement strand
ATAATAGGCGTAGAATTACATTATGGAGGTAATGCCATATGAAAACCGTGAACACCATCGTAAAGATTCTGTCCGCTCTGGCCGCTGTGGCCGGCGCCGTCTACATCATTGCCACCTACGGCGAGCAGATCACCGCCTGGGCCAAGAAGACCCTGGCCTCCCTGCCCAAGTGCCCCTGCTGCAAGGACGATGCCGGTGAGGAAGAGGCTCCGGAAGCTCCCGCGGAGGCTACTCCCGCTGAGGACGAGGAGCCTGCCGCTGTGGAGGTTCCCGTGGAAGAGCCCGCCGCTCCCGCTGAGGAGCCCGTGGTGGCCCCCCATGAGCCTGTGGCTGAGGAAGCCGATTTCGCCGAATAATTTCAGCTAAAAATCCCGGAATGGTTCATCCATTCCGGGATTTTTCATTGGATGTCGGTCAGTAGTAAGAGAAAGGAGAACTTTTCTGATTAGTCTGTCATCCTGAGCGAGCGCAGCGAGTCGAAGGATCTACGCACGTTCGTTATATGCGGTATGGTCAAATCACCGGGAAGATCCTTCGACTACGCGCTTTGCGCTCCGCTCAGGATGACAAGGTTTCTTTATCCGCTAAAGCGCAATGGATTGCTTTAACGATTTTAGCGTTATCCATTAGAGGCCGGTTAAAATTTCCACCAGCATTCTGACACACAGCTCCATGTCTTCAACAGGGATATACTCAAAGCGGCCATGGTAGTTTTCACCGCCGGTGCACAGATTGGGACAGGGCAGGCCCTCGTAGCTTAAGCGCGCGCCGTCGGTGCCGCCCCGGATGGGCACCTCTCTGGGACTCATGCCCACGGCTGCCATGGCCTTTTTCGCCCGCTCCACGACATACATGACAGGCTCAATACACGTTTTCATATTGAAATAGCTGTCCCGGATGGTCAGCTCCACGGTGCCCGGGCCGTACTTTGCGTTCAGGAAGTCCGCGGCGGCGGTCATGACCTTCTTCTTTTCTTCGAATTTGGTCATGTCGTGGTCCCGGATGATATAGCGCAGCCGGGTCTGCTCCACCTCGCCCTTCATGTCCATCAGGTGGAAGAAGCCCTCATACCCTTCCGTGGCCTCCGGGCGCTGGTGGATGGGCAGCAGGCTCTGGAACTCCATGGCAATATACTGGGAGTTCACCATGGCGTTCTTGGCGGAGCCGGGGTGGATATTCCGGCCGTGGAACAGAACCTCTGCTCCGGCGGCGTTGAAGTTCTCGTATTCGATTTCCCCAACAGGGCCGCCGTCAGCGGTATAGGCGTAATCCGCGCCGAAGCCCTTTACATCAAAGTGGTCAGCGCCGCTGCCGATTTCCTCATCGGGGGTAAAGCCGATTTTGACGGTGGCGTGCCTGCCGCCCTGCTTCAGGATTTGCTCGGCGGCGGTCATGATCTCCGCCACGCCGGCCTTGTCATCCGCGCCCAGCAGGGTGGTGCCATCGGTGACGATCAGGTGCTTGCCAACGTGGTTTTTCAGCGCGGGGTAATCGGACTGACGCAGGAAAATGCCCTTCTCTTCATTCAGGCAGATGTCCTCGCCGGTATACTCTACGATTTTCGCTTTCACATCCGCGCCGGAAGCGTCCGGGGAGGTATCCATGTGGGCGATCAGGCCGATGGTGGGCAAGCTGGGGTCGCCGGGGATGGTGCCGTAGACATAGCCGAATTCATCCATCCGGGCATCCCCGATGCCCATGGCCAGCATCTCCTCCACCAGCGCCGCGCCCAGCAGTTTCTGTTTCGCGGTGGAGGGGCAGGTGGTGGATTCTTCATCAGACTGGGTGTCAAAGGACACATAGCGAAGAAAACGCTCAACAACCGTGTTCATGGGAATCATCCTTTCGTTTCATTTCCAGAAATAAGCCAATCAGAAAAAGGATTGCCGCGGGAATCCCAAAGCATACCACGTTGACCAGAATCGTTACAGAAAAGGGGGCGGAGTTCAGGGTTTCGGAGTATCTCCGCCACTCCAGCAGAATATGGGCAACACAGGCTACTTGTAAAATTCCCGACGCCAGATACCAGAGGTTCCATCGTTTCATACTCTTGCCTCTTTGCAAAAGGAGCCGCCGCATTGCGCGGCGGCTCCTGGGGAATCATGAACTTACTTGGCAGCCTTGACCAGCTCGGCGGTATCCTGAGCGATCATCAGCTCCTCGTTGGTGGGGATGACCCAGACGGTGACCTTGGAGTCGTCGGCGGAGATGATGGCCTCCTTGCCGCGGACGGTGTTCTTCTCGGGGTCGATCTTCACACCCAGATACTCCAGACCCTCGCAGATACGGGCACGCATGGAAGCGGAGTTCTCGCCAACACCGGCGGTGAACACCAGGCAGTCCAGACCGCCCAGAGCGGCGGCGTAGGCGCCGATATACTTGCGAACCTCGTAAGCGAACTTGTCCAGAGCCAGCTGGCAGTCCTCGTTACCCTTCTCGGCCTCGCCCTCGATGTCACGGAAGTCGGAGGACACGCCGGACAGAGCCAGCACGCCGGACTTCTTGTTGAGCATATTCAGGCACTCGTCAGCGCTCATGCCGTACTTGTTCATGATGAACTGCACCACAGCGGCATCCAGATCGCCGGAACGGGTGCCCATGGGAACACCGGCCAGAGGGGTCAGGCCCATGGAGGTATCCTGGCACTTGCCGTCCTTCACAGCGGACATGGAGGAGCCGTTGCCCAGATGGCAGTTGACCAGCTTGATGTCCTTACGGCCCATCAGCTCGATGGCACGCTTGGTGACATACTTGTGGGAGGTGCCGTGGAAGCCATAGCGACGGATGGAGTCATTCTTGTAGTACTCGGTGGGGATGGCGTAGCGGTAGGCAACGGGGGGCATGGTCAAATGGAACGCGGTGTCGAACACAGCGACCTGAGGAGTGGTGGGCATGACAGCCTGGCAGGCGCGAATGCCCATCAGGTTGGCGGGGTTGTGCAGGGGGCCCAGAGGAATGCACTTCTCAATGGCGGCGATGACCTCGTCGTTGATGATGCAGGAGTCGAAGAACTCCATGCCGCCGTGCAGGACGCGATGGCCCACAGCGTCAATCTCGTCGGTGGACTTGATAACGCCCTCAACGGGGTCAACCAGGATAGCCAGAACGGCCTGAATGGCCTCGGAGTGGGTGGGCATGGGGATGTCCTTGACAACCTTCTTGCCGTTGGCATTGTGGGTCAGACGGCCGTCGATGTAGATACGCTCGCACAGGCCCTTGGCGGACACCACACCGGTATCAGGATCCATCAGCTGATACTTGAGGGAAGAAGAACCGGCATTGATAATCAGAATGTTCATGGGAATCTGCCTCCTAAATATTTTTTGTTTTCTTGTCGCGCTCTTTATGATATGATAACCATAGCTGGGTTTATTATATTGCATTTTTCCAAAATTCTCAACCCCTGAAACGGAAAAATTTCACGAAGGAGGAAAAAATTCCATGAATGTGGGAATTGTCTGCGAATATAACCCCTTTCACCGGGGACACCGGAAGCAAATTGGCGTCATTCGGGAGAAATTCGGGGCTGAAAGCGGTATTATCTGCGCCATGAGCGGCAATTATGTCCAGAGAGGGCATCCGGCAATCTTTGATAAGACCCTTCGCGCGGAGGCCGCCCTGGGGTGTGGGGCAGATCTGGTGGTGGAATTGCCGGTGACAACCGCCCTTTCCTCGGCGGAAGGCTTCGCTTCCGGCGGTGTCGCGGTGCTGTCCCGGCTGTGTGACGAGTTGTGCTTCGGCGCGGAGACTGCCGACCCTGACCTTTTGGAAAAGACGGCCCGGGCGCTGCTGGGTGAGGAATTCCCTCCCCTGCTGCACCGGGAGCTGGACAAAGGGCTCTCCTTCCCTGCCGCCCGGCAGGCCGCGCTGGAAAAAATGGGACTTTCCGGGAAATTGCTGGAATCTCCCAACAATATTCTGGCTGTGGAATACTGCAAGGCCATTGCGCGGCAATCTTCGCCCATGAGGCCCCTCCCCATTTCCCGGGAAGGCAGCTATCACGCGGAGGAAGCGAACTTTGAAAACCCTTCCGCCACATCCTTACGGCTGCGGCTGCAAAAGGGACTTGATATCTCCGCATATCTCCCGGAAGCGGCGGGGCATGTCTTTACGGGAGCGCCCATTCACACGCTGGAAGCCGGGGAACGGGCTGTCTTAAGCAAGCTGCGTACCATGACGGAAGCGGAATTCGAAGCTCTGCCCTTTGGTTCGGAGGGACTGTGGCGCAAGCTCATGCGCGAAAGCCGCGCGCAGAAAACGTTGGAGGATATCGCCTCCGTTGTCAAATCCAAACGCTACACCCGCAGCCGCATTGACCGGATGATTCTGTGCGCCTACTTAGGCATTACCGCGGAAATGATGAACAGGGACATTCCCTATGTCCGGGTGCTTGGCTTTAACAGTCGGGGCCGGGAAATTCTGAGGGGCGCAAAAAAGAGCGGCTTCTTTGTCAACGCCGGTCAGCCGGTTGATGATCCGCTTTGGACGCTGGAACAGAAATGGGAGGATTTGTACGGCCTGTTTCAGGAGGGCACAACCGGCAGGCCCGGGGGAGCGAAAAACAGTCGGGTCATTTACCTGCCCTGAGGATTGTTCACAAATCCGATATAGACTTTTGAAATATTTCCTGATAAAATGAACCCACACTACAATTGGAGGTCACGGCATGAAAAACCTTCGCAGACAATTTGAGCTTTACTGCTATAAAAACCGAACTAAGGGCATCCCCAACCTGATGCTCTACATCGTCCTGGGCACCGCCGTGGTGTACGTCATGAGCCGGATCGCCGGAAATACCTTTCTCTACTACCTGCTGTGCTTTGACCGGACGGCGATTCTCCACGGGCAGATCTGGCGGCTCATTACCTATCCTCTGACCTACAGCGCGGGCAATCTGCTGCTGACTGCCGTGGTACTGTTCTGCTACTATTCCCTGGGCCGGGCTATGGAGAACATCTGGGGCACCCTGCGGTTTAATCTGTACTATCTGTCCGGCGTGGTGATGATGGATATTTACTGCATGATCTTCGGCGGCGCGGCGGATGTGTCCTATCTGAACATGAGCCTGTTCCTGGCCTATGCCACCCTGTTCCCCGACGCCACCTTCCTGCTGTTCTTCATCATCCCCGTCAAGGGCTGGATTTTCGCCCTCATCGATCTGGTGATGGTGCTGGTGGGTCTCATCACCTACCCCTTCCCCTACAACCTGTTCTCCGTCATCTCTCTTGCCAACTATTTCCTGTTCTTCGGCAAGGATGTGCTGAATGTGATTCCCATGTCATGGCGGGCCAATGCCGCCCGTCTATTCCGAAAAAAGCCCCCGGTGCAGAAAAAAGCCAAGGTCATCCATTTTGACGCGGGCTCCTACGAGGCCAGCCACGCCACCGTACAGGCTCCCTACACCCACAAGTGCACCGTCTGCGGGCGGACGGATGTCACCAACCCCGAGCTGGAATTCCGGTACTGCTCCCGGTGTAAGGGCTATTACTGCTACTGTCAGGATCACATCAACAACCACACCCACATTGAGTAGAATTCTCCCGGCACGGTGTTCCGTGCCGGGAGTTCTCTTTCCCCGGGCGGCGCATAGGATGTTCCATACATCTGCATTTGAGGTGGTACTATGGAACAGACTGCAAATCACATTACCCTCCGGGGCTCCCTTGCCTCCATGCCCCAGTTCTCCCATGAAAACCATGGGCGGCTGTTTTTCCGCTTCCTGCTGGAGGTCCCCCGGTTGTCCGGGGCGGTGGACGTGCTGCCGGTGGTCGCCCGGGAGGATGTCCTCAACGCCATGGAGCTGTCTGACGGGGAGATGCTCACCGTCTCCGGCCAGGTGCGCTCCCACAATGTCCGGGAGGACGGCAGGCGGCGGTTGCTGATCTTCGTGTTCGCCAATCTCATTGTCTGCGAGGACGGGGAGCCGCTGAACGACGTAGTGCTGGAAGGCCCCCTGTGCCGGGAGCCTACTTACCGGAAAACCCCCCTGGGCCAGATCGG
>JALFXH010000103.1 GCA_022786965.1 Clostridiales bacterium | reverse complement strand
CGCTCTGTCCAGCCCGCAAACGTGTAGCCGGTCTTGGTGGGATCGGCGGGGGCGGTGATGGCAGTGCCGTAGTCCTGAGTGATGGGCGCGATGGTACTTCCGCCGTTGGTGTCGAAGGTGAGGGTGTACTGGTTCACGGTCCACTTAGCCTTGATGGTCATATTCTCGGCGGGCATGGTGGTGGGGATGGCCGGGGTCCACCCTGCGAAGGTGTAGCCGGTTTTGGTGGGATCGGCGGGGGCGGTGATGGCAGTGCCGTAGTCCTGGGTGATGGGCGCGATGGCGCTGCCGCCGTTGGTGTCGAAGGTCAGCGTGTAGCTGGTCGCTCCGCCGCCTGTGCCGCTATTGCGCGGAATCGTCAGCGTGTAGGTTTTAGTGCCGATCTCCACGACAATGTCGGTTGTGCCGCTGTTGGGGATAGCAACGGTTGCGCTGCCGCCGGTGGACAGAGCCTGTCCGTTGATGCTCACGGGCTCTCCGTTTCCAGACACCGCTGTGACTAGCGTAGATGTTGCGCCGCTATCATTTTGCAGCGTATAGGTATAGTTCGTTCCGTTGGCGGTAAAATCGCCGAGCCCCACTGCCAGACCTTCAAAGGTCAGAAGGTCATTACCGGGCACTGCGGCTCGCACCACTACGCGGGTGCCAAGCCGGGAGAAGGTGACGTTTTTCGCCTGGAAGGTTTCCCCGGAGATGGCACCGCCAATACTGGCCTTTTTCATTTCCAGAACGGCCCCGGCAGCATCCAGCAGCGTGGCCACCAGCTCTGCGCTAGTCTGAGGCTGCAGGCAGTTGTTGCGCAGGGTAATGGCGGCGGTGCTGTGACCGTTGCCGTCGTTCCCCTGTGTCACATCCATCGTCAGCTGCTCTCCGGTGCGGGCAAGTGCGCCGGTCATATGGACGCTGGCCTCGCTGTCACTGCCGTCATACTCCGGGAGGCGCTGATTGCCTCCCGTTCCACCGATCTGGCCTTCCGCCCACGCCTCGGCGTACAGATAGGTACCCACATTGGGGATCTCGGTTTTGCCAATGGATGTCATATACCTGCCCAGATCATAGGTCAGGTCCAGTGTAAAGGTCCCCTGATCGATGCGGGCGAGGGCGCTGTCTCCGGAAACGGTGATTTCATTACCGCTAACCGATACGCCGTTTGTGGTGCAGGCTACCTCTGCAGGCTTGGTATGCAGATCATCCGCATAGAATGCAAGCTTCACCTCGCGGTTCTTTCCGCCGGCCAGCGTGGCGGCAGAGGAATTATAGAGGGTCATGCGCACCGTGCGCTTGCCGGCGCTCTCCGCAATCACTTCCATTTGCGAGATGCCAATGTCGGGATAATCCAGATACACTGTGCCGTTTTCGTTGATGCCGCCGGCGGCGGTGATGGTATAGCTCGGGTCGGTCACGCGGTCTCTCACATGGTGCCAGACGGTAAGGGTGGTGCTTTCATTGGGCAGTAGTTTTTCCGTAAGGGTGGCGGTTTCCCCGCTGCCAAGCTTGACCGTTAGGTTTGTCACATCGTTCAGCCCGGTGTTGCGGATGGTAAAGCGAATGGGTGTCAGGCTGTTCAGCGCCAGCGTTGCATAATCCACACCGATCTGTTCCACTGCCACCGCATCGGTGATAAAATTAGAAGTAGCGGTATAGAGGATCGTTTCCTCACCCGGAACGGTCACGCCGCCGATTACCTCCGGTTTTTCATCGTCATACCGGGTGGCCTGAATGGCAGCCTGCACCTGATTGCTGCCGCTGACATAGGCATCAAAGTGGTCAGCCAGCGTGCGATCCGGCAGCTCTGCCAGTTCCAATGGTGCGGAGAGCGTGTAGGTATTTGCGGCATAGCGCAGCTTGGCCGCCTTCAAAATGCCGTGATCTACCGCGCCGTTGGCGTCATTGACAGTCTCATTCCAGACGATGGCAAGATCATTGAGGCTGCGATGATCCCCACTGAGGGAAGCGAAGCGGAAGTCTCCGCCCACGACGGCGTTGCCGCTGCTGGTCAGGGCAGACAGAGAGCCGGGGAAGCTGTTGGACATGGTGCCACTGCCGTCCACAGCCAACAGCTGGATATCGCTGCTGCCGTCTCGGACACTATGCCAACCGATGACAAATCGGTCGCCCCCGCTGCCGAAGTTGGCTGCAACGACCTGGGGGTTTTCGTCAAGATTGCTGTCACAGGTCGCCAGCATGGCTGTACCGGGCGTTCCGCCAGCATCCACGGTACAATAGGCGATCTCGTAGTCGGAGATTTTTCCGGTTCCGCTGCGGTCCAGCGAGTAAACCGCCATAGCGGTTCCGTCGGGCAGCATGGCCGCCTGCAACGCCTTCACGCTGCCAGTAGCACCGTTATAAAGCATTTTGGCCTCGCTCCAGGTGCCGCTGTCATAGCAACGGTACATGATACAATCTCTGGTAGTGAAGTTCAGCAGGTTGTTGCTGCCCTGCGTACCGGGATCGGGGGTGTAGACGCTGCGCCAGAACACGATGGCCTTGCCATCGCCGCCCACTGCCGTGGCTGGGGCCAGATCCGGCGTGCCGTCGTTGGTTAGACGGGTGGAAGTCCAGGTTGTGCCGTTATAGACGGACGCTACGATCTCCGTGCTGTTCATCAGCAGGTTTTGCTCTTCCAATGTCACGGGATCACCGGCATTTTTACCCGGTAGCTCGGTGCCCATGCGAACCCAAGCCGCCGCCGCGAAGCTGTCAGTGCCGGACAGAGAAACGCTCGTGTCGCCGTAGCCGGGGAACTCTGTGGGATCGGCAATTTGGCTGGAGACAGAATAGACGCCGCCATTAAGGGTGGAGAAATGTGCCCGGCTTGCGTAAATATTGCCGATGTTGCCGTCGTTGATGTAGGCCAATACCTTCCCGTCATCGCTGAGCTGTGGATAGGATGTGGGGTTGGCATTGGTCTGGATGTTTTGCAGCCCATTGGTGGAGTTCAGAGAGAACAGCATCATCCGCCGCCGGGGCTGGCCCCAAGTACGGGCATATTGCTCCAGATAGTCCCGGCTTTGGAGCGTCGCACTGGCAGAAGCCACCTGCATTCCGCTCTGGGCCGCCGCCATCCGCAGCGAGGCAAGGCTCAGCCCACTGGTGGCGCTATTCCAGTAGTCGTCGATTGTTTTCCAGTTATTAAAAGTCTTGGTGGCTCCAAAGGTTCCGGAGGCGATCACCGCCTCGTAGGAGATAAACAGGAAGGCAGCCACGAATTTGATTCCCACTTCGCTTTGGATCCCCAGGGCCTGACCGTTGATCTGGCGCTTTGTCTCGTCGGCAAGATAGGTGCGGGAAAGGAACTTATTCTGACTGTCCACATCCAAATTGCCGAATAGGCCGATCTTCAGCGCCACGATCGAATAGTCAAAGCCAATGCCGCCAAACGCGTGGACATAGGCGTTGATACGCAGCGTGGTCAAAAAGTCATTCACTGCCGTGGCCGTGGGATCGCTCCAGGCAAGCTCTGTGCCCTGTCCCTGCTGGCCGTAGCGCACTGCGGTACGGAAATCCAGCTGAATGGCACCGCCCAGCTCAAAGGTTGCTGTCAACGGCACGGGGCCAGCCATGGCGTTCACGCTGAAGGAGAAGCCCACGCCAACGCCGGAGGTAAAGCCGCCGCCTACGGTGAAAACCTCCCACTCCTTTTTTTCGGCGTTATAGCGGATCTCCGCTTCGTAAAAGCCCTCCAACTGCAAGTTGAGATCCGTGCTGGTGACATTGTCGGCCAAGGAGTTGGTTTTGTAGTCCCCCTTGGGATCATAGGTTCCCTGGGCCATCTGGCTCAGATCCCCGGTACCGGGCACGCCCACCTCCAGGTTCTGCGTCAGCACATTCGCACCCAACGCCACGCCGTCCTCGGAATAGTCCATGTCCTCCATCTCCAGCGTGTTGTACCCGGCCCAAATCATGGCACGGAACACGGAGGGATCTTCGCTGGGGGTGATGATCATTTTGAACACGGAAGTGTCCACCGGACCGCTCAGATCATCCAGCCGTCCGGTCAGCACCTTGAGAATGTTACTGTCGCCCACTCCGCCAAAGTCGACTCCCTTCACTATACTGGAGGCTCCCATCGTCGCCAGAATACCGGTGACGCGGTCATCCTCTGTCACCTTGGGCACTCGGGTCAAATCAACGACCCGGAAGGGCATTATTTTCTCCTGCAGCAGGCTGCCGTTTAGGCTCAGCTGCGTTTTCATACCCACATCCTTGCCGTCGGCGATCCATCCAGAGGTGGTCATGGTGGCCTCGGTGAGGGTCAGATCGTTTTCCGCTACAGGGATGGATGAGAAGGGATACTGCTTGGTACTGCTGCTCTGGGCGGCAGGAAGAACGCCGTATTCGTCCGCCAGCTTGAGACTGTAATTCCACGCGTCGGCAATCTTCTCGCCCCAAAGGAACATGGTGGTGTGCAGGGTTGCTGTTTTAAAGCTGCTGTTAGGGCCAATCTTCCCGGTCGAGTTGCGGACATCCACTTTCTGACCGTTGGCAAGACCGTAATCAACGCTTTGCGCCACAATGAAGGGCTTGTTTTCCTCCCCCGTCGGCACGCGCTCCAGAGAGACAACGCCCTCTGCGGTGCGCATTACATCGTCCACGCCCAGCTTGCCGTTGACGGTCAGCAGCAGTGGATAGTACTTGTCGCCGTCAATTGCGCTGATCTCCAGAATGTACTCCAGCTGATCCAGAGCGGAAAGCGCCGTGGTGCTGCTCTCGCCCTTTTCGGCCGACCAGAACTGGGTGGAATCCAGATAGACGGTTATATTTCCCGCCGCATCCGTGGTATAGGTGTCGCCGGTGATGCCGCTGACAAGTGCTCCTGCCCTGGAGCCCAGCAGAGCTGTCTCACAGTAGCCTCCGTTTTTATAAACGCCGCCGCGAACGGTCACCGTCTTGTTCGCCAGCGGATCGCCGCCCGGCGTGATGAGCGTCACAGATGCCCGGGCGACTCGCCGAAGGCTGAAGGTATTCAAGGGATAAAGCTGCAGTTTTGTGGCATCCCGCTCGCCGGAACGCAGATTTTCTTTATAGATGGTGCCCAGATAAATATCCGCGCCGGAGCCGGACCGCAGAGACACCTCACTGGCGATCCCGTTGGGTTCGTAAAGCGCCAGCACGCCTTCACTGTTGGTCGTGACCGTTTTGGGCACACCTTTGCCGTCGGTGTATTGCAGCGTAGTTTCCGCTGCAGGCGTCAGCTGGAAGAGATAGAACTTATTTTGCAGCGTTTTCGCTGTCACCTGTACGGCGGCGCTCATGCCCGTGGCGGCATGGGTAGCCGTGACGGTTGCGGTGCCGTTGGCCAAGCCGGACAGCGCCATTTTGGTTTCGGGAAGGTAGGAATCAAAGGAGAAGTTTCTGATGTCCTCATACAGTCCGCCCTGCTTGTAGTTGACAGAAATGGCATTGTTGTTGCTGGAGAGCCACCGGATGCCGTCTTTAAAGGAGTTCCATCCGTACTCGTCATAGTTGATGCCTATGTACTCGATCAGCCCCAACTCCTGGCGCAGCTGCAAAATTTTAGCTGTATCGGTGGGCAGGGTGCCGCTGACCTTGGAGGTATTGTCCATGGTCAGCGCAGAAATCGTGTCTCCTTTGTCGTCCTGCACCTTCAGTGCGTCGGCATCGTAGACATACAGGGGGAAGGAGTCGGTGCTGGGAGATTCCTCACCAGGATTCTCCACGCTCAAAACCACTTGATAGGTGTCCTTTAGATTGCCGGCTTTCACACTCTGTAATGGCAGGGAGTAGCTTCCGGAGGTACCGGATAGGCGCTCTCTGGCCACCTCTTGGGTGGTGTTGTCCTCTGTGACCCGGGTAATGGTCAGCGTGGGCTGTTGAGAGGCGCCGGTAGTGGCATTTTCCACCGACCAGTCGATATTGACGGCGCCGTCGGTATCCTTGAGGTAAATGCTCTGGGGCGGTGTCAGCTTGGCCGTGGCAGGTGGTGCCTGCACGATGATCCAGGCAAGTGCCGACAGGCGGACGTCCTCACCCCCGGCGTTGGGGTGCGGCATGGAGACCAATACCGTGTAGGCAGGGATATTGCCGTTGGAGAGCTTGGAGAGCACATTCTCCTCGATCCGCACGCTGTTTTCATCTTTGCCGGCGGTATAAGTCGCAACGGGCTTGAGGCCGCTCAGCGCCGCCTCATTCTCGTAGTTGCCCTCATACAGGTCGATCCTGTAATTGAACTCTTTGTTCGGCGCCATCAGCGCGGCGTTGGAGCTCCACAGCACGGTGGCGGGCTGATTTACTCGCGTCACGATGGACGAGCCGCCGGGAATCACCAGTGCCAGGGAATCGCCTGCCGTCACGGTATAGGGCTGTGACTGGCCCGTCACATCATCGGCAGGGTCCTCAGTCCCGTTGTCCGCCGTAAAGGTAAAGGTGACGGTTCCCACCTTGGTTCCTGTGGTGGCAACAAGGCCGGTATTCTCGTCGATGGTGGCAATGTCCAGGTCATTGCTGCTCCATTTACCGGTGGTGTAGCTGGCCTGCTCACCGTTTTTCCCCAAAACCTTGGCCTGAAGCGTGGGGCGGGCGGAATCGGCGAGAGAAATCGTATAGTCGGCGTCATTCGCTTCCGGGACGACGTTTACCGTGTGCGCGGAAACTTTCTTTGCCACCGTGAACTGCCGGGTCAGGGGAAGAACATTCACCCAGTTAGGAGAGTCTTTCGTGCCCTCGTTGGCCTGCAGCGTCACCGTATAGGTGCGGGTGTAAGCTGCGGGTGCGATTGCATAGTCGCTAATGGTGAAGGCTTCCTTCTCTGTGTCCAGATAGACCTGCAGATGGATTGCTTCATCCGTGGAGTTGTCCCTCAGTTCGAGGCGGAAAGGGGCTTCCTTCGGCTCTGTGCCTTCCGGGGTGTGATAATCGCTGTATACGGTCTTGTAGGCCTGCTCCATGTTGGCCTGCATCGTGAACGATGCATTGCCGTTGTCGTAGTCGGCGGTCAGTGCGGTGGGGGCGTTGCGCATCAAGACGCTCTCCAGCGCAACGCCGGTAATCGGCTCGCTTAGATAGTGTGTGGTATCCAGCGTATGATCGAAAACATCCTTCACGCCGGTCATACCATTGACGGTGACCGTGGTGGCATCTGTATCCTGCACTGGGTACCAGAGCATTGCCGTGACACCGTAGTTGTTCATGGAAAGATCAGCGGCGCTATACTCTTTGCCGTTGATGGTCACGCTGGCGTTTCTAAGATCCACGAACTCGCTAAAGGTAACTGTGATGGGCACGTGCTGTCCGCTGGCATAGGTTCCCGCCGGGGCCGTGACGCTTTGAATGGTGGGGGCGTCCGTGTCCAACAGCTCGGCGTGGACGCCGCTGGTCTTGGCGGTGGTGGTGGAATTTTGGATATCTCCATTTACATTCTTCAGATACAGTCGGAAGGGTAGCCAGTACTGCTGATCCCCTCTGTTTTGCGTGGTAGACTGCAGGGAGATGTTGACCGTTTCGCCCTTGTTAATCGTACAGCCCAGCGCTCTCGTTCTGTCGCTGCTGAGCTCCAGAGTGCTTCCATTGAACTTGTACTCCGTCAGATAGAACGGGGCAAAGGGCTGGTTTTTATACCAGCCATACGGCGCAGGGCCAGTATAGGCAGCTACGCTGGTACTCCAGTTAAACTCGATGCTGGCGTCGATTTGGTATGGTTGATAAAATGGGTCGGAGCCGACGGGAAGCACCGAGTTGCGAGCGCCATCCAGAATTCTGATGGTATTGCTTAGCGCAACGAAGTTCGAATTGTCGGCACTGCCGCCAGTGTAACTTTCTGCCAGCAAAGGAATAAACAAATCATCATATAATACGGTTGTATTTTTGACTTCTTCAACATAGTTCGGCGCGGTCATTGATGTTTGTATTGTGGGGACGCCAACCGTCTTTATTAGCTTGAGCTGACAGTGGTCGGCATAAGCGGCGCCGTCATAGAACACCAGATTTTCCGCATCGTAAAATTCAATCATCCCCAGCAGGTCGCCATAGGAATAAGTATCATTGTACAAGGCTCCTTTGGTTGTAACCTTGACAGTGATTTTCTGACCACCTAAACTGTAGCCGTCTACCGCATAGGTCAGCCTGTAGGACCCGTCGCTTTGCTCAACGACCTCACTCGTCTCGCCTATCGAGACCTCCACACCGGTGATATAATCGCTGAGCTGGCCTTTTTGAATGCGGTAGGAAAAGCCGGCCGGTTTTCCTCTGTATACAGTAAAAGGCCCGGAGTTCCAGGTGTTGTTTGCGAGATTCCCCAGCGTTTGGCTCATCATGCCGCGCATATCCACCGTCTCAACGCCCTCAGGCTTTGTGGCAGAGGCGGAATACCGCAAGCTGATGCCCTGCAGCTCCAGCTGCTCCATCAGGCTATTGAGATTCTCCAGAGCTTCCCCGGCAAACTCCCTGCCGGAGAAATAGGTGTCCTTGATCCGCTGCAGCTCCTGTTCGATTTGGATCATGGTCTTCAAATCGCCCAGCGCCACCGGAGTCCCATCCACGTCAGCTATACGGGTGAGATCCGTGGCGGGATTTTCCAGCAGCTCCATGACAGCCGCCAGTGTCAACACCCGGCCGTCCAGCGTGATGGTTTGATCCACCTTGAAATTGCCGTCTTCATCCAGCAGCCCCAAAGCGTTCAGCATGGAAAGCACCTGGTCGCTGCTGCCGCCAGTCAGGGCGGAGAGCTGCTCCAAAATCGCCTGATTTTCCTTGGGTGTGTTGCCCAGCGAATCGCTCACCGCTGCAAACGCCGCTGTCGGCAGCATGGTCAGCACCATGCAGCAAACGAGCAGTATGCTAAGTATTCGTTTTTTCATTGGCTTTTCTCCTCCTGTTCGTGTCGGTTCAGTTTGTCCGCCCCGTCTTTTTTCTGGTTTTCTCTGTTTCTGAGCCGGAAGCACAGCGCGGTGAACGCTGCCGCCGCGGCAAAGGAGACAACGCCTACCAGCACATAGCCGCCTGCGTCCTCCCGCAGCAGCATCGCGCCGAACACGCCCCATGCTTCCGGTTGCCCCGGCCCGACGACCGTGCCCGCCGCCTGCATCAGTGCCGCGAACAGCAGCATACACATAGCGCTCAGTCCATAGATGCCGCGCCGCTGCCGTCGGCGGGTGTTTTCCCGCACCCGCTGCTTGACGAGTGCGACCCGTCTTGCGGTATCGTACATTTCGTTTGAACCCCCTTTCCGGTTTGTCTGAAACTGTGGCCTAAAAACCCTTTCACTTATATAGGTACAAAAAATCGAAAAAACTCTCACCCAAAACGCAAAATTTTTAGA
>JALFXH010000068.1 GCA_022786965.1 Clostridiales bacterium | reverse complement strand
CCCGCACGATTTTGTTCTCGTACATGCTGTACTTCTTGTCCTTCCAAAAGCGCAGGAACTTGTGGCGCACCACCCACCAGGCGGGCTTTAAGATGTACTTGTGCATCGCCGGCGAGACCGAGCCGATCATCCAGCAGTTGCGATCGCACGCGCGCACCTTTTTGCGCACCGCCTCGGCTTCCGGACTGTTCCACAGCTCGTCCCAGCCCTGCCGGTTCAGGTTGCCCATGACCTCCTTGTCCTTCGTGCCGTTGCAGGGCATCACGTCGCCGTAGGGGTCGATGAAGAAGGTGTCGAAGCTCATATCGCAGGGCAGCAGCCGCTTCTGGCCGTAAATATAGTTGATGAGGCCATGGTTGAAGTAGGCCCGGAACCACTTTTTGGGGCTGCTGCTTTTCAGCAGCTCATTCACCAGATCCTCAAAATTTTTGGCCACCATAGGGCGGTCGTGGATGATGTTTTTCGCCTCCACAAAGTAGAAGCTGTTGTGCAGGGATGCGGTGGCGAACTCCATGCCCATCTCATCGGAAATCCTGTAGAGCGGCATCAGATCAGGGGCGTTCTTATCCTGCACGGTCATGCCGAAGCCCACATCCTTCATACCCATTTCCCGCAGGGTCTTCAAGGTCTGGTAGCCCCGCTGGTAGCCGTTGGGCAGGCCCCGGATCTCGTTGTTGGTTGCTTCCAAACCCTCGATGGAGATGCGAATGCCAATCTGCGGAAATTCCTTGCACAGGTCCACAATGCGGTCGGTGAAGAAGCCGTTGGTGGAGATGACGATGCGGTCGGACTTCTTGTACAGCTCCCGGACGATGTCCTTCAAATCCGTTCGGATAAAGGGCTCGCCGCCGGTGATGTTGGTAAAGTACATCTTGGGAAGCTTTTTGATGGTTTCGATGGAAATTTCCTCCTCCGGTTTGGAGGGGGCCTTATAGCGGTTGCACATGGAGCAACGGGCATTGCAGCGGTAGGTCACGATGACCGTGCCGTTTAGTTTCTTTTCCTGAGACATAGGCGTTCTCCTATCTTTGCAGCATCTGCTGTTTTTTGTAAAATGGGGTCAGAATCCGGTCACTGAGCTTCCGTGCCGCCAGGGACAATAGAATAGTCAGAAGCAGGCTTGCCAGAATAAACACCCCGGAATTCAGCTCCGGGAAAACGCTTTCCAGCGCAAAAAACACCGCGCCGTGGAGCAGGTACACTTCAAACGAGATGGCTCCCAGTGTCCGGCTGACAGGATTTCCAATGGATATTTTCGTATTCAGCGCCAGCAAAAAGCCGAGAATTGCCATTCCAAGAACAATTTTCAGCACATAATCCCCCCAGAAGGGGATCCCCTTCCACCGTAAATACGCAATGCCCAGGCAAGCCGCAAGCAGGCACAGCGCCGCGCTCTTCTGCGCCCAGCCCCCGCTCAGCCAGCCCCGGAATCTGTCCAACCGGCAGCTCAGCAGGATGCCCCAGGCAAAGCCCAGCACCTCCGGGCACCAGGTCGTAGTCTCCGGCTTCATCAGGTAAACCGTCAGGCTGAATACCGCTACCAGGCCGCAGACCGCCCAGTCCCGCCACGCTTCCGTCAGAAAACGGTAACACAGCCAGAAAACAAGGTAGCACACCAGCAGCCAGCAGACCCAGCCGTTGATCCGAACCAGCATCCGCAGCTCAATACCGCCGCCGCACAGGGCACGCAGCGCCATACCGATGGCATTGGTCAGGAAGCAGGGCACCAGCAGTTTGGGCAGCCGGTTTCTCCAGAATCGTCCGAGGCTCTCCGGCCGCTTTACCGCCGCCAGCCGCAGGCCGTAGGCGGAGGTCATAAAGAAAAAGGTGACGCCAATATAGGCGAAACCGCCCAGCATATCCTGAACACGGTTCTGATATGCCGCAGGAATATGCACCAGCACAACGATCAGGCACCAGAACCCCCGCATGGCCCCGCTGTTCTCCCGGTTAAAAAAGTGGTCGCCATCTGGGCGGTATTTCGCACCGGTCAGCAGCAGCACCGCCAGAAACAGGAGCATCCCCGCCATGATCAGTGCCGTCAGCATAGAGGCTCTCCCCGGTAGAGCTTCAGCAGCTTTTCGGTATAAGTATCCACATCGTCAAAGCGGATGTGCGCGCAGTTTTCGCTGTAGCGGGCCGTCAGCTCCCGGTTTTCCCACAGCATTTTTATCTTTTCCTTAAGCTGGACCGCGTTGCCGCTTTCAAACAGCTCACCGGTTTTTCCCTCCTCAATCAGCTCCGGAATGCCGCCGATATCGGCGCCCAGCACCGGCGTGCCGTAGAGCTGGCTCTCCATGACAGAGAAGGGGCAGTTGTCGTATACTTCTGACGGGCACAAAGAAAACAGGGCCTGCCGGATCAGGGTTTCCAGAGCCTGCCCCCGCTGGAAGCCCACATTTTTGATATTGGGCACTCCGGAAATTTCCCCTTCCAGCGGCCCCGTGCCCGCGAAAATGAAGGGAATCTCCGGCAGCTCCCGGGCGGCCTGAATCAGGGTGCCGATGCCCTTTTCCCGGCTGAACCGGCCAAAATACAGGACATAATCCTGCTTTTCCACTTCCCTTTTCTCCGCTTTGTCCACAAAATTGTGAAGCGCCAGAGTCTTTTTCGCGAACAGGGGATTGCTGTCCATTTTTGTTTTCAGAAATTCCGAGCAGCAGATCATCACGTCGATATTTTTGTAAACACCGCAGCCGTTCCACAGTGCGGCTTCCAGGGTGCCGACGGCGCTTTTCGCCAGGGAACCGTGGATGCACCGGCCTTTCGTACAGTTTCCAAAATGCCCGCCCAGACATTTTTCGCAGTTTTCCCCGGTATTGGGGTTGCTGCACATATGGTTGGGGCACACCAGCTGATAATCGTGGGCGGTAAAAATCACCCGGCAGGGGTGTCCCGCCTTCTTCCACTGGGCGATTTCCAGCAGAATGGAGGGGGTCAGCTGGTAATTGAAGTTGTTGAGATGGCACACATCGGGCTGAAAATCCTCCAGCACCAGCCGCAGCTTCTTCCGGGCCTCGGAAGAATAAACGGTCTTGATGGGATAGGTCAGCTTGGCAAGCTTGGAGCCGCCGTGAAAGTCCATGTCGGAGGTGTAGGCGTTCACCCGGTTTCCCACGCAGCGGCCCTGGTGTTCCATGCCGAAATACTGAACCTGGTGGCCCCGCGCTGTCAGGCTGTCGCCCAGCCTAAAAATGTAGGTCTCCGACCCGCCGTTGGGGTGGAGGAATTTGTTGATCATCAGAATTTTCATAGGATATCCTCAGCGGCGATACAGCTCCAGTGTTTTTTCCACCACATCGTCCCAGCCGTATTTGTTCAAGATGAATTCGGATGCGTTCTGTTTATAATCGTCCACCATCTCCGGATGGTCGCAGAGGGTCTGCAGCTTCTGCCGCAGATCCTCCACATTGCTCTTGCGGAAGCGCACCGCCTTGTCTTCCACCACCTCGGTACATTCGGGAATGTCCGAGACAAGGCAGCAGTTGCCGTAGCTCATGGCTTCCAGCAGGCTCAGGGGCATCCCCTCCAGATCCGAGGGTAGGCAATACAGGTAGGCGTTGCTGTACAATTCGTCCCGGAGCCGGCCCTGTACGAAACCGGTAAAGAGAATGCGCTCATCCTCCGCCGCCAGGGTCTTCAATTCCTTCAGATAGCGTTCCGTGTCGGAGCTGCCTCCGGCAATGACCAGTTTTTTGTCGGTTTTCACCTGCCTAAAGGCTTCAATCAGGTAGGTTTCGCCCTTTTCCGGCACGATTCTGCCAAGATACAGGATGTAGCTGTCCTTTTGAAGGCCCCATTTTTCCGCTATCAGCCGGGGGCTTTCCAGGGTCGGCGCAGAAACACCGTTGGGGATGAACCGGGCAGTCCGGCCGTAGGTGTCACGGAAATATCGCCGGATGTTTTCCGACAGGACGATAATCTCGTCCGCAAACCGCACCGCGCTGCGCTCCCCCATGTGGATGAATTTGGCGGCGAAGCCCCCATTCCACTTCTCCCGCTGCCAATCCAGGCCGTGGACGGTGACAACGACCCGTTTGCCAAACAGTTTTGGCAGAAAGCTGAAAAAGGCGGGGCCCTCCGCGTGGATGTGCACCACATCATATTTCCCGAAGGCGCTGCGCAGGGCGGCGAAAAACGAGGAAATCACAGCGGCATAGCCCTTGCGTTCTACGGTGGGAACCGTGATCAGCCGGATGCCCCGGTAGACACTTCCCGCGCTCAGCTCATGCTCCGCACCGCTGACATGGTGGCCCGCCCGGTTGTAGCAGGTCACGCTGTGCCCCCGTGCCGCGAACCCTGCGGACAGGGCCTCCACCACCACTTCCACACCGCCCTCATTGGAGGGGATGCGCTTGTGGCCCAGCATGGCGATATTCAGCGACTCCTGTGTGGGTTTCATAGCGTCTTCCTTCCTGTGTGTTATCGTTGGATATTTCCAAACGCGGGCTGGAGCTGATCCTTCGGACTCAGCTTCAGAGGCGTTCCGTCCAGACAATAGCCCTCGGCATTGGCCGTACCGCGGTAGACGCCTTCCACGCCGGGCCAGCGGATACCAATGGTGGGGTCGTTCCAGGCGATGCCTCCCTCATCATTGGGGTGGTAAAAATCGTCGCATTTGTAGCAGAACTCCGCCTCGTCACTGAGCACCAGAAAGCCGTGGGCGAAGCCCTTCGGGATCAGAAACTGCTTTTTGTTTTCCGCTGTCAGCTCGATTCCGTACCATTTTCCGTAGGTTTTCGAGCCGGGCCGCAGATCCACCGCCACGTCGAACACCGCACCCCGGATCACCCGCACCAGCTTGGTCTGGGGGTAGTGGATCTGGTAGTGAAGTCCCCGCAAAACTCCCTTGGTGCTCATGGACTGGTTGTCCTGGACAAAGGTGATATCCAGTCCCGCTTCCGCCATATCCCGCTGGCTGTAGGTCTCCATAAAGTAGCCCCGGTCGTCGCCGTGAACTGCCGGCGTAATCACGCACAGTCCCGGAATTCCGCCCGCGTTTTTCTCAACTGTAATCTGTCCCATTTCTATTTACTCCCATCGGCTGTTTTCAGCCATGTGTCAAACTGTCCGGCTGTACGATCCCAAACGAAATGCTCCAAAATCCGTTTCCGTGCCGCGCCTGGTGCCAGACGGACACCGGCACGCACCAGCTCTGTCATTGTGGCTGTATTCTCTGCCAAAAAACCGGATACCCCGTCCTCAATGATGAAATCCGGACCGGGAGCATGACAAGCCAGTACCGCACAGTCCTGATACATGGCCTCCAGAATACTCATGCCGAATATCTCATGATCATTGAAGTTTACATAATAATCGCAAGCCGCGTAATACTGCTGCACCTGCTCGTTGGGCAGCCGGACAATGCGCACCAGGGCATCCCGGACCCCCAGCGTTTTCGCCTCCCGTTCCACCTCCGCGTCCATGGACCCCGTGCCGATCATCACCAGCACCGCCCCAGGCAGCTTTTCCAGCAGCCGTACCGCTTCCAGCGGGCGTTTGTATTCGTCCAGGCGGCCGACAAACAGTAAAATTGTTTTATCCACCGGAAGCCCCAGCTTCTCCCGCAGAGCCTCCTTTGACTCCGTTACCTCCGGAATCACCGACAGATCAAGCCCCACGGGGGCCACCTCCACATCTGTGATTCCATGCCCTTCCAGCTGCTTTGCCACTGCCGGGGTCTTTGCGAAGCACTTCGTCTTCCGGTAAGCCCGCAGATTTCGGCGGTAGAGCAGCCCCATCAGCAGAGATTTCACCGGGTTATGCGAGTCGCTGACCGTTGTGCCGATGTAATTGTAGACCCGAATACCATTTCTTTCACAGAATCGAATCAACTCCGGGGCAAACAACTGGTTGTCGCTGCCGATCTGCACCGCCTTGACCCCGTATTTCAGCAGGATATTCCAGTCGTACCAGCCGTGGACACCCAAGGATTTCGCGGGCACCCGTACAACCGGGATGCCATCCGAGGTCGTTTCTTCCTGTGGTTGTTTCAGGTCTTTGTCCGGATAGAAAACCACCGGCTCGTAGCCCAGCAGCTTCATGGCCCGGGCCAGGCCCAGCTCCTGACTGTTGTAGAAGCCCTTCTGACCAGAAGCGCCGCAGTATAGAACTGTTATGGCAAAACGCATAATATTTCCCCGCTTTCACTCGCTTCCATGAGAATTCCGTTTTCTGACCCCATCGTAAATTTCCATCAGGTACTGATAATTTCTCTGCGTCGTATATCGTTCCAGATAGGTTCGATAGGCACTCTCACACAGTCCCTTACAGTCTCTGACCGCCCGGGCCAGATCATCCGGAGAATCCGGCTGAAACTTTCTCCCCGTCACGCCCTCGGTTACGATGCTCCCGGCGTTGCCCAGATCGGAGCACAGCACCGGCGTGCCTACACTGAACGCCTCCACGATGGACACCGGAAATCCCTCATACCACCGGGTCGGCAGAATCAGCGCCCTGGACTGGGCCATCAGCCGCCGCACCTCGGCGTTGGGGGTAAATCCACGCATCTGCACGTTCTGGATTCCGTGTTCACAAATAAAGTCCCGGCACCAGTCTTCCAGAGGGCCGGTACCGCAGAGAATCAGCCGGGGTGCGTCCTCCCCCAGCAGCCGCCAGCTCTCCAGAAGCACATCCACACCTTTTAGTTTTTCCAGGCGTCCGGCATAGACCATCTGATTCAGGCGGCTTTCCTCCTGGAGGATCGGCTCAGGGTAGCTTTCAACAAAATTCGGCTTAACAAACACCCGCTCCGGTCTCACCTGCTTCAGATTCAGTAGCTTTTCCCGGTTAAACTCCGTCAGGCAGATGTAGTTGAGCTTTCCGTAGATCCCCGTCATACGGTGGATTTTCGTACTGATGACACAGGCCAGGGTTTGCAGGCGGCTGCCCCGGTAGCAGCTGTGCTTCACCGCGCAGCCAAGGCCCCAGCGCAGGCAGTCCTCGCAGATGTGCCCATCCCGATAGAAGGTGGCTCCGGGGCACAGCAGCCGAAAATTGTGCACCGTCTGCACCACCGGAACCCCCTCCGCCAGCGCGGCGTAATACACCGACGGGCTGATGAGGTTCAGGGTGTTGTGGACATGGACGATGTCGATATGTTCCGTCCGAATGAGCCTGCGCACCTCCCGGTAGGTTCTGGAATTGAAAATGGTGCTCACGGGAAGCAGCAGCTTTCGCAGGAGAGAAAAATCCTTCAATTCCTTGTTGTCCCGGAAATAGCGCACCACACGGTGCCCATGGGCTTCCAGCAGCCGCCGCTCATTTTCCGCCACGGTATCCTCGCCGCCGGGAATCTGATATCGGTTATGAACCTGCAAAATTGTGGGTTTTTCCCTCATAATTCCCTATTTCCCCCGAAAAAGCGTATTCCAGATAAACTTTGTATTGGTATACAGGTAGCGTTTGAACAGCCGCTTCGGGTCCTGCAACAGTCGATACAGCCATTCCAGGCTGCACTTCTGCATCCACGCGGGCGCCCGCTTGATATTGCCGGCATAGTAGTCAAAGCCCGCGCCCACGCCAATCATCAGGCCGTTGACCCGGCCCTGATGCTGGTTCATCCAGATCTCCTGCTTGGGCGCGCCCAGACCCACCCAGATAAAGTCCGGCTTCGCGCTGTTGATTTGTTCCACAATGGCCGCGTCTTCCTCCGCGGACAGCTCCCGGAAGGGCGGGCTGACCATGCCGCAGACCTGCAGGCCGGGATAATCTACAATCAGACGTTTGCGCATCAGCTCCAGCGTCTCCTCCGTAGAGCCGTAGAAGAAATGGCGGTAGCCCTTTGCCGGGGAAATTTCCATCAGCCGCAGCATAAGGTCCGGCCCCGTCACCCGGCGGGCCTCCTCAAAGTCATGGCGACGGCTGTAGGCGGACAGAGGACCGCCGTCAGGCAGCACCATCACAGCTCCGTTCTGCACCTTCAAATAGGCTTCATCCTCGCTGGCCGTTACGGTGGTGTGGACATTGGCAACGCAGATGTACTCGCCCCGCCAGTTTTCCAGCTGGCTCTCCATCAGCGCCACGGTTTTCTCCATATCCGTCACCGCCACCCGGACACCCAGAATATCTGAGGTATCAAACAGGCTCAGCCGGAGGGTGCGGAAGCCCCCCACCAGTCTCACACGGCTCTGGCCCCCCAGATAGGCGCCGAAGCTGGGGGCCAGCAGGACCTCCGCCCCGCTTCTTTCCCCCGCGGTCACCACGCAGCGCAGCGTTTCCTCGGAGACATCCTGCTGCAGCATAATCATTTTTTTGATATCCAGCGCTTCAATCCGGTCCTCCAGCTGCTCCGGTCCGCCCAGATATCCGTCCATCCCTTCAAAGGGGGCATCCGCCACATAGCCGCGGTAACGCAGCTCACCACCGGCATCCTCCGCCAGGGCCTGCCGCAGCCGAGCCGTTGCCGGCCCCGCACCCACCAGGAGCACGTTGAAGCTTCCCTTGGTCTGGGAGTATTTCATGTAGAAATGGGACACGACAATCCGCTTCACCAGCAGCGCCGCCGCAGAGCAGAGGAGAAACAGAATCAGCAGCAGACGGCTGAACTGCTCCAACCGGAAGATATAGATCACAGAGGTCATGACCAGGCAGCCCAACAGCTCGCCCACGGCAATCCGCAGGATTTCTCTGCGGAATCCCCCAAATTTCAGGGATTTATAGCCCCCCGACAAATCGTGAATCAGCACGAATACAGCCGTATACAGTACCGCCAGATAGCCATAGGCCAGTGTGTCCCGGAAGGCGTATGCCCTGCCCCACGGCAGATACACCCGGATTACACCGCTCAGATAATAGCAGGCCATGATGAGCAACATTTCCGAGAGGATATTGACCAGCCTTTTCGTTTTATCCGTCGTTCCCACGCTCCCCAGCTCCTCCATTCATACTCCGGGCCCATTTCGGGTCATGATCAAGCGGGCGCCGCCTGCACCAATCCGTGCGAGGCTCAGCCCCGGATATCCAGCAGCTGCAATTGTCCATGCAGGTTCATTTCCACGCTGTCCGCCGGAACGAACAGGCAGTCACCCTTATAAATATTGCGCGTCCTTCCGCCAAAGCTTACCGTGCCGCAGCCATCTACGCACAGCAGCACCCGAAAACTCACGCTGTCGGCACGGAAGGTGACCTTCTGCCGCCGCTGGGTATTCACCAGCATCCGGTAAACCTCGAAATATCTGCATCGGCACAGCAGCTCCCGGGCACAGCCGGGCTGGTAGCGCAGAACCCGCATAGGCTGTGCCGGCTCCGCGCTGGAGCCCAGATTGGCTGCCGCCAGCGCCTTTTCAATATGCAGCGGGCGCTTCTTTCCGTCCTTGTCCACCCGGTCGTAATCATACAGCCGGTAGGTCAGGTTGCTGCTTTCCTGAATCTCCGCGATCAGCGCCCCGGCGCCAATGGCGTGGATGGTTCCCGCCTCGATAAAAAAGACATCGTTTTTCGCCACTGGGATGGTTTGCAGATAGGTTTCCACGGTGCCGTTTTCAATGCTCCTTCGCAGAACCTCCGAGGTCACATCGCGGCTCAGGCCGTAGACCAGCTTCGCGTCCTTTGCGGCATCCAGCACATACCACATTTCCGTTTTGCCCCGCTGGCCGTTCTCATGGGCCGCGGCGTATTCGTCCGTAGGATGTACCTGCACCGACAGATCCTTTTTCGCGTCGATGAACTTGATGAGAATGGGCAGCCCATCGCCGTTAGCCGGATGGGTGCCCAGGTATTCCGGGTGCGCTTTGAGAATATTCCCAAGGCTCAGCGCGTCAAACTCGCCCCCTACGGCGAAGCTCGGCCCGTCGGGGTGGGTGGAGCACTCCCAGGTCTCCGCCAGAGGCTCCAAGGCGATGTTCTTCGCGAACTCATCATTGATCCGGCTGCCGCCCCAGAGATAGTCCTTCCCCGTGGGACGCAGGAAAATCGGTTCTCTCATAACTCCAACTCGTACTTTTTCTTGTCACCCACATGGATGTTCTGACCCAGCTGCACCTCGATGAGCTTCAGCTCGGTGTCGGCAAACACCGTGTGCCGACAGCCGGCCTGCATGGTGATCACGTCGCCGGCGGATACCTTCTGCTCCATGCCGTCCACCACGGTGCGGCCCTCACCGGAAATCACCACCCAGACCTCGTCCCGGTACTGGTGGCTGTGATAATTCATGCTGTGGCCCGGATTCAAGGTCACCTTGATGGTCATGGACCCGTCCTCCACGTCCAGCACCCGGAAAGAGCCCCAGCTCTTTTCGGCGAACATGGTCTGCTGGACGAATTTGTCCACAAAGGGCTTGATATAGCTGCTCTGCTCCTTGTCGGACACCAGAATGCCCTCGGGGGAAGCAGAAATCACCACATCGTGCAGACCCATGGCCAGAATGGGCACATCCAGCTCGTTGACGATGTGGACATTCTCGCACACATCGTTCAGCACGCCCTTGCCAATGACGTGCTCCTCCATAGCCTCCGTCAGGGTGTTCCAGGTGCCCAGGTCCATCCACTGGCCGGCAAATCGCTGCACCTGAATTCTGTCTTCCTTTTCCACAACGGCGTAGTCAAAGGAAATTTTGGTCAGCGTGTCGTATTTGGCGAACAAATCCTGATAATCCGTAAAATCGATGAGCTCGTGGGCCCGTTTCAGCACATATTTCAGCTTGTAGGCGAATACGCCGCCGTTCCACAGGGCGCCCTGGGCAATGTACCGGGCCGCCACATCGGCGGTGGGCTTTTCCTTGAAGGTTTTGACAGCGGCAGTCTGGCCGGCGGATTCCGGGATGATGTAGCCGTACTTTTCGGAAGGGTAGGTGGGCTCGATGCCCATGAGCACCAGGTTCGCTTCGCCCTTGTCGGCCTGATGGGACAGGCCCTTCAGGGCCTCAAAGTAATCGTCGTTGACGTAGGGGTCCACGGGGCACACCACCACGGATTCCTCCGGGTCAACGCCCATGACATCCGTCAGGTACGCAGTAGCCAGCGCGATGGCCGGGAAGGTATCCCGGCGGCAGGGCTCCACGGAGACGCCCACGCTATCCCCCAGCTGGTTCCGGATGGCGGACACCTGGGTCTTGGCCGTGGCAATGGTCACGGTGGCATCAGGGTCCACTTTTTTGATCTGACGGTAGACCCGCTGAACCATGGACTCATGGTCCCCGGTTTCCGTTTTGAAGAGCTTGATAAACTGCTTGGAGCGGATGTCATTGGAAAGGGGCCACAGCCGCTTTCCGGAGCCGCCGGACAGCAGGACAATATTCATATCGATCTCCCTTTCTCATTCCTGTACGCGGGACAGCAGGCCCTTCTGCCGGTCAAGACGGTAGAGGGCGTGGTCAGCGATTTCCTCCGGGTTTTCAAACAGACTGCCGTAGCTTTCCGCAAAACCCTCGTCCAACTGGCACAGGGCCACATAGTCGTAACCCTCCAGCAGGGTATCCCGCCATTTCCCAGGGGAAACCACATTTGGATTCAGGTCGTAGCCCAGCGCGCTGTCCACCGCCGCCGGCTCCGCCCCGAACTGCACGATCACCAAATCCCGTCCGTCGCTGCCCTGTGAGACAAAGTACACCCGCTGGGCTTCCGTATCCCGAATTGCTTCCGCCAATGCGTCCAACGGCTCCCGCCGGACGTAGGAAGCGGCAACGCTGTCCCGGTTCAGGAAGCTGTGAACTTCATTCACGGGCGAAACCACCAGCAGGGCAGCGCAGAAACACAGCAGAGGCAGCATCCCCTTCCGGCGGGACAGAAGCAAAAATCCACCGAAGAACAGGGGCAGAGCTACGCTGATGTACGCGATGTTCATATAGCGGTTGTAGGCCGCAAGGTCAAGGGCCTCGTCCACCGAAAAGCGGTAGGCATAGGTAGCCCCAAGGCAGTAGACATACACAATAAGCTGTGCAAAAATCAGGATTCCCGCCGCCCGGATGGCTCCGGCACGCTGGGGCTGGGCCTTCATCAGCCCGCCGCACAGAGCGTACAAGGCCATTCCGAACACGATGCTCAGCGCGAAGTAGCTGGTCAGCACGCCGATGCCCGGCAAGGCAAATTCCCGGGAGAAGAACATCCGCTTGAAGGCCTCCACGCAGTCCTGCCGGTAGAAACCGCCGGTGCGGAAAAAGAACATTTTGGTATACTCGATCAGGTCAATTGGCTCAGAAAACACCATCTTGGAGCCGAGTTTCAGCAGAATCCCCTTCCATGCCAGTTTCGCGCCCAGTGCGGAAATAAGCGGAAGCAGTGCAATTCCCGCCTGGCGCAAAGGCGTTTCATTTCCCCGTGTCAGCAGCCGGTTCAGGAAGAATATCACCCCAATGAAGCAGGCGAAGAACAGCCCCACATCCTTGGACAGCGTCAGCACGGCGCAGAGCATGGCCACATAGGCGGTATGCAGGCCGTCCCGGTCTTTCATCAGCACCGCGAGGAAGCCGCAGCCAGCCAGCATTCCCACAAAGCTGTCGATGTACAGCAATGTGTAAGTCTCCCCGATGAACAGCATCGGCAGCACAAACAGGCCAACCCCCGCAAGCGCCGCCTTCGGCAGGGACAGCCCCCGGAAAAAGGGCATAGCCGGGGCGATCATCAGCACCTGATAGGCAAGGAACAGCCGCCACTCGCTGAAAACCGGCTCACTGTCCACTAAGTAGTGCAGCTTCTGAAAGAAATACTGAAACAGCGCCATCGCCGGTGGATAGGACTGATAATAGATACCGGAGGCGGGATTGGCGGCGAAATCATCCAGAACCATCATTTTTCGCACGCACAGCTGCCAGTGGGAAAAATCGTCCCAGCCGGTGGACAGCATTCCGTAGTCTCCCAACATCAGCAGGGCAAAAAGCACACAAAAAATGGCGAATGCCGGGGTAATCATGCTCTTTATCAGCTGTTTTCTCCCGCCCCTGACCAGACGCCAAAGGCCGTAAGCCCAGAAGCAGACCGCCGCAATCAAAATTGCGTACACCCCCGCGCCGAGAATGCCCACCGCGCCGAACAGGAACAGAACCAGGACAATACCCATGCAGGTGATGGGCAGAATTTCCTCGAATTTCCGCCCGAACCGGGCCGCGGCAAACACACTGCCGGACAGCAGCACCGCAAAGAAAAGGCCGATATCAAGCATAGCTTATTTCTCCGTTTCGTTTATCGCTCCGCCCGCATGGGGTTATGGAGGAAGTCCTCGTAGGCAAGACGGATGCCGTCTTCCAGTTCGGTTTTGTACGTCCAGCCCAGAGCCGTGGCCTTGGACACGTCCAGCAGCTTCCGGGGCGTACCGTTGGGCTTGCTGGTGTCCCACTTGATTTCGCCGGTATAACCCACCACTTTCGCAACCAGCTCGGTCAGTTCTTTAATCGTCAGTTCCTTTCCGGTGCCGGCGTTGACGGTTTCGTCGCCGGAGTAGTTGTTCATCAGGAACACGCAGAGGTTGGCAAGATCGTCCACATACAGGAACTCCCGCAGGGGGGAGCCGTCGCCCCAGCAGGTGACCTCGGTTTTCCCCTCCACCTTGGCCTCGTGGAACCGGCGGATGAGGGCGGGTAGCACATGGGAGTGGGTGGGGTGGTAGTTATCGTTGGGGCCGTAGAGGTTGGTGGGCATGACGGA
>JALFXH010000064.1 GCA_022786965.1 Clostridiales bacterium | reverse complement strand
GACGCACACGGGCGATCTTACGCAGGGCGGAGTTAGGCTTCTTGGGGGTGGTGGTACGCACAGCAGTGCACACGCCGCGCTTCTGGGGGGAGGGCAGGCTGGTTGCCTTGTTCTCCAGAGTGTTCAGACCTCTCTGCAGAGCGGGAGCGGTGGACTTGTAGCTGACCTGCTGACGGCCGGAACGAACCAGCTGATTAAAAGTAGGCATTTGTTTTCTCCTTTCTTTGGTTCTCGCCTTTTGGGCGGGTTATCTATTCTACGGAAAATTTCCGGTAGAATCACTTAAGAACGGCTGCAGCCGCCGCGCCAACTTCAATGCCGCAGGCGCTTCCCAAGGTTTCCATGGTGGAAACCCAGGTAATCTGGATCTGATTGTCCGCGCAAAGCTCCGCCAGGGGCCGGGTCAGCGCGGGATCGGCGTTCTCCGCCAGATAAACACACCGGACAGTGCCCGCCCGGACAGCTTTACGCAGCTGCTTGGCGCCAACCGCCAGGCTCAATCGGGACAGGTCGGGAAGTTCTCCCCGATCCGGTATTTTATGCCTTTTCTTCATATCCATACGAATTTATATTATACGCACTTTCCGAAAAAAGTCAACAAAATTGTAGGAAAATTTTTTGTGATAATGCTGTATCCGGGTATCGTTTTCACTTTGTCCACAGCAGAAAGACCGCTGCCCATGAGCAGCGGGCGGCCAGGCCGGCAGTGCCGGCAGACAATGCGTTACGGACGCTTGGTGATAGTCGTTACACCATTGGGTTCTGCTCGACCGGAAGCGCTCAGGAATATGATAAAGGGGAACATATCTGCGTAGGGCGGGGGCATGACCCCGCCGACGCAGTATCGACACGCAGCAATCTACGTTGAGTGGTATTTGTCAAGTTACCATCTGCGCAAATCCCGTTTGAAGATCGCAAGGCAGTAGAACCTACCTGATCGGCGGGGTCATAACCCCGCCCTACGAAGCTCAGATAAAGGACAACATAGCTGAGTAAATCCGATAAGAATTTAGAAATAAGGCACGTTCCTTGGGGACCGATTCCCACGGTTGCTTCGCCCCCGGAATGACTGGCATTTTTTGAAACACCGAAAGGCCGCTGCCCACCAGCTGCGGCCTATTTCAGGAATCGCCGTACACTTCGGCAAAATACGCCTCGTAATCGAAGGCTGTGTAATATTCCTTCACACCCTGCCAGTAGTCGGCGCAGTTTTCTTTCGTCAGCTCGTGATCCCCCGCCGCCATATCCCGGAGGATTTTTGCGTTAATCTCAGCGGAATAGTGTGCCCAGTCGGAGTAATTGTTCAGATCCGTCACGATATCATAGTCGTCAAAGAAGGAAAACAGGCGGATATTGTCACATTGCAGCAAGGTCTCGCAGGCTGCCTCGCAATAACGGACGTACAGCTCAACGGAATCCTCCTCTTGCAGCCGCTGCCACCAGCAGACGCTGTAGGGCGGAAGGAAGCAGTAAAATTCGATATCCGGGTTTTCCCGGGCGGTTTCCACGAAATTCTGCTCCATGTTCTCCCGGATGGTTCCCAGAACCGCTTCCTCGTCCCCTTCCCTGCCGGGAAGGTCGATGAAATTCAGCCCTCGTTCCCGGACAACCTCAGGGCCGTGATCCATGGTATCGTCCCAGAACTGATAGGTATCGAAATCCATGGAAGGCAGGCCCTGGGCGGTGCGCCGCAGAGTATCCGCCGTGGCTTCCAAAAGAATCTCCTTGTTGAGCACATACTGCACATCGTTGAAGGGGTTTTCATCATACAGGTATTCCGGCAGGGTAATATCCGTGCGCATGGCATCCTTATCTTCATAAATCATTCCGCCGCTGACATCCCGCACCACCAGCCGGATATCAGGATTATGGCGGATGGCCCGGCGCACCTGCATATCCACCTCCTTGAACTTGGAGCCGTTCAGCGGCACCTTCACGGCATTGACGCCAAACAGCTGGTTCAACTGGGAAACCCGGAAATTTTCCGTCATGGAATTGCCGGCAATCATGGCGTCGTAGGAAAAATTCCGGATAATTCCGTCATTTTGATACCGCTCGTTTCCATCGGGATAGGACAGCCCCGTCAGGGGGCCGTGGTAGTGGAAATAGGGATCCACCACCGCGGTCAGGCCCCCCAGCAGGATCAGCAGAACCACTGCCGTAATCAGGAAGCCAATGCCCCACTTTTTTTCTGACTGCATAGGCTCCCTCCCTAAAAATTGAAATACAAAAAGGAACTGATACCGGAAAGGGACAGGATACACCACACCAGCAAAATCGCCGTCAGCAGCATACTGACGTTTCCGAATTTCAGCCTTCCCGCAATGTCATAGGCGTTTTCCCGGCGGGTGGACATCCACAGAGCCGCCCCGTAAAACGCCGCCCCCACCAGCTTGGGCACCATGGACGGCACTGCCATATTCAGTCCATATCGGAACAGTGCGGTGATTTCCGACAGCTTGAAAGCATCGGTCAGACCTCCCACGGCGGCGCTTCCGGAAAAGAGCCTGCCAAAGAAGGCAGCCGCGTCCGCCAGCGTCTCCGCCCGGAAGATGACCCAGGTCAGATTCAGAATCAGAAAGGTGCCGCACCAGCGAAGAAACCCTGGAATCTTTTCCAGCCGTTTCCCCAGCAGCCGCTCAATCACCATGCAGGCTCCGTGAATCCCGCCCCAGACCACGAAAGTCCAGGCCGCCCCGTGCCACAGGCCGCTGCACAGAAACACAATCATCACGTTCCGGCAGGTTCGCGCCATACCCTTTCGGCTGCCGCCCAGGGGGATGTACAGATAGCGGGTAAAGAACCGGGTCAGGGTTTTGTGCCACCGCTTCCAGAATTCGGAGATGGACAATGATCGGTAGGGCTTGTCAAAGTTGGCAGGGAGTTCAAAATTCATCATTTTTCCCAGCCCCAGGGCCATGTCGCAGTAGCCGCTGAAATCGAAGTAGATCTGGAAGGTATAGGCCAGCATGACCAGCGCCGCGCTGACCGTGCCCAGCCCGGGAATATCCCCGAAGCCCCAGTCCGCCACCTTGCCGAAGGTGTCGGCAATCAGAACCTTTTTGGCAAGGCCCAGCGTAAAGAGGAACAGGCCCGGGGAGAAATTCTCCCATTGAAACCGCTTCCGATCCTGATCCAAAAATTGGGGAATCAGCTCGTCATGGGTCACAATGGGACCGGCGATGAGCTGCGGGAAGTAGGCCACATAGGCGGCGTATTGGAGAAAGCTGTAGTTACCCGTCTGACCCCGGTAGGCGTCAATCACATAGGACACCTGCTGGAAGGTGAAGAAGCTGATGCCCAGGGGCAGCACAATGTGCTTCATGGGGATGTGGGCGGCGAACAGGCTGTTCACATTGCTGATAAAAAAGTCAAAATACTTGAAATAGAACAGAATTCCGAAATTCACCAGCAGGGCCGCCGCCAGTTCCGCCCTCCGGGCCGCTTTCCCGTTGGTTATCCGCATAAGCCGGGTAATGCTATAATTCAGCACGATGGAGGTGAGGATAATCCCCAGATAGCTGGGGTTAAAGTAGCCATAAAACCACAGGGACATTCCCAGCAGGAACACCATCGCCAGAGAATACCGACGGAAATGGTTCAGCGCAAAGTAGCCAGTCAGGCACAGGGGCAGGAACAGCAGAATAAAAATATAGGAATTAAAGAGCACAGCTTCCTCACCTCTTTGTAAAAAGAGTGACCGTCATATAATGGCGGTCACTCCTACTGGATTAGTTCAGCGCGTTCTCGATCATTTCCTCGGGAATCCGGGCCTCGGGGGTAGCGCCGGGCTGATAATCCCGGTAGGCCATCAGGCCGGAACCGGCGGGAATCAGCTTACCGATCAGCACGTTCTCCTTCAGGCCCACCAGATGGTCAACCTTGCCCTTGATGGCGGCGTCAGTCAGAACCTTGGTGGTCTCCTGGAAGGACGCGGCGGACAGGAAGGAGTCGGTGGCCAGAGCGGCCTTGGTGATGCCCAGCAGGATGGCGCTGGACTCAGCCTTCCGCAGTTCGGTCTCACCGGCGTCAATCCGAGCCTGGATGGCGGCGTTGGCATCCTCAAACTCGAAGATATCCACGGTGCTGCCGGACAGCAGATCGGTGTCGCCGGGGTCCTCAATGCGCACCTTGCGCATCATCTGACGGATGATGACCTCGATGTGCTTATCGTTGATTTCAACGCCCTGCTGGCGGTACACCGCCTGAACGGACTGCACCAGATAATCCTGAACCGCCTCCACGCCGGAGATACGCAGCACGTCCTGGGGATACAGGGCGCCGTCGGTGATGGGCTGGCCCTTCTCCACAGTCTTGCCGTGGGTGACCTTCAGGCCCACGGAGTAGGGCACCTGATAGACCTTGACCTCACCATCCTCGGCGGTAATGGTGATGTTACGCAGGGCGGTGCGGTGGGTGTCGTCAATGTTGACCACACCGGTGATCTCGGAGATCTGGGCCATCTTCTTGGGACGGCGGGCCTCGAACAGCTCCTCGACTCGGGGCAGACCCTGGGTGATATCGTCACCGGCAACGCCGCCGGAGTGGAAGGTACGCATGGTCAGCTGAGTACCGGGCTCACCGATGGACTGGGCGGCGATGATGCCGACGGCCTCGCCCAGGTCAACCTCCTTGGAGGTGGCCAGGTTCATGCCGTAGCACTTGGCGCAGACACCCACCCGGGCCCGGCAGGCCAGAATGGTGCGGATATAGATCTTGTTGATGCCGGCCTTCTCGAACTTGGCGGCATCCTCGGGCATCATCATCACATTCTTGGAGTGGAGCACCTCGCCGGTAGCGGGGTCCACCACATCGTGAACGGGATAACGGCCCCGGATCCGGTTGCCAAAGGTGTCGATGACATCGCCGTTCTTGTCGTACACGGCGCCCACCCAGATACCGTTCTCGGTGCCGCAGTCGTGCTGGCGGATGATAACATCCTGAGACACGTCCACCATTCGGCGGGTCAGGTAACCGGAGTCGGCGGTACGCAGAGCCGTATCGGTCATGCCCTTACGGGCGCCTCTGGAAGAGATAAAGTATTCCAGAACGGACAGGCCCTCACGGAAGTTGGCCTTAACAGGAATCTCGATGGTACGGCCGGCGGTATCGGCCATCAGGCCGCGCATGCCGGCCAGCTGACGAATCTGAGCCATGGAGCCACGGGCGCCGGAGTCCGCCATCATGTAGATGGGGTTGAACTCGTCCAGATTGCCCTGCAGGGCATCGGTGACGTCCTTGGTGGTCTTTTCCCACTGCTGAACCACCAGACGGTAGCGCTCGTCGTTGGTGATAAAGCCCTGACGGTAGTAGTTTTCAATCTCCACCACCTTGCCCTCGGCGGCTCTCACCAGCTCGTACTTGATCTCAGGCACCACCATGTCGGCGATGGACACGGAGATAGCGCCCTTGGTGGAGTACTTGTAGCCCAAGGCCTTGATGCGATCCAGCATCTCGGTGGCGATGGTGAAGCCGTGGACACGGATACACTTGTCGATGATCTTGCCCAGCTGCTTCTTGCCGACCAGGAAGTCCACTTCCAGATCGAAGGCGTGGGCGGGATCGGAGCGGTCCACGAAGCCCAGGTCCTGGGGGATGGGCTCGTTGTAGATCAGGCGGCCCACGGTGGCGTCAATAATGCGGTACTGCATAACCCCATCGATTTCCTTGCCGTAGCGCACCCGGATGGGGGCGTGCAGGCCCACCGCGCCGTCGGCGTAGGCCGCGATGGCCTCGTTGACGGAGGAATAGTTGTGGATGGGGCGGAACTTGGCGATAGCCTTGCCCTCGGCCTTGGCGGCCTTGTTGGCGGCGACAAACTCGTCCGCGTCCACAATTTCGTTCACCGGCAGGTTGGTGTCGCCGGCATCGGTGACGAACACTTCTTCCGCGCCCTTCTCGGCCTTGCCCAGACGGGTGTAGGTCAGGTAGTAAGCGCCCAGAATCATATCCTGGGTGGGCACGGTGACGGGCTTGCCGTCCTGAGGCCGCAGCAGGTTGTTGGCGGACAGCATCAGCATTCTGGCTTCCGCCTGGGCCTCGGGAGACAGGGGGACGTGAATAGCCATCTGGTCGCCGTCAAAGTCGGCGTTGAAGGCGGTGCAGCACAGGGGGTGCAGCTTCAGGGCGCGGCCCTCCACCAGCACCGGCTCGAAGGCCTGAATGCCCAGACGGTGCAGCGTAGGCGCCCGGTTCAGCATGACAGGGCGATCTTTGATGATGTCGTCCAGGGCGTCCCAGACCTCGGTCTTGCCCTTGTCGATCATCTTCTTAGCGGACTTGATGTTGTTGGCCAGGCCGTCGGACACCAGCTTCTTCATGACGAAGGGCCGGAACAGCTCGATGGCCATCTCCTTGGGCACGCCGCACTGATACAGCTTCAGCTCAGGGCCGACGACGATAACGGAACGTCCGGAGTAGTCAACACGCTTGCCCAGCAGATTCTGACGGAACCGGCCCTGCTTGCCCTTGAGCATATCGGAAAGGGATTTCAGTGCCCGGTTGTTGGCGCCAGTGACGGCGCGGCCCCGGCGGCCGTTGTCGATGAGGGCGTCCACAGCCTCCTGCAGCATCCGCTTCTCGTTGCGGATGATGATGTCGGGAGCGTGGAGCTGCACCAGCCGGCGCAGACGATTGTTCCGGTTGATAACCCGGCGGTACAAGTCGTTTAAGTCGGAGGTGGCAAACCGGCCGCCGTCCAGCTGAATCATGGGACGGATATCGGGGGGAATCACGGGCAGCACGTCCATGACCATCCAGCTGGGCTTGTTGCCAGACTCCCGGAAGGCCTCCACGACCTCCAAGCGCTTGACAAGACGCAGCTTCTTCTGAGAGGAAGCGGTTTTCAGCTCTTCCCGGAGCTGGGCAGACAGCTGGTCAAGGTCGATCTGCTCAAGTAGCTCCTTGACGGCCTCCGCGCCCATGCCGGCCTTGAAGTCGTCCTCGTACTTCTCCCGCATATCCCGGTACTCCTTCTCGGTGAGCACCTGATTCCGGGCCAGAGGCGCGTCACCGGGATCGGTGACGATATAGGCCGCGAAGTACAGCACCTTCTCCAGAACCTTGGGGCTGATGTCCAGCACCAGACCCATCCGGGAGGGGATGCCCTTGAAATACCAGATGTGGCTGCAGGGAGCGGCCAGCTCGATATGGCCCATGCGCTCCCGGCGCACCTTGGACTTGGTGACCTCGACGCCGCAGCGGTCGCAGATCTTGCCCTTGTATTTAATCTTTTTATATTTGCCGCAGTGGCACTCCCAGTCCTTGGTGGGTCCGAAAATCTTCTCGCAGTACAGACCATCCCGCTCCGGCTTCAGGGTGCGGTAGTTGATGGTCTCGGGCTTCTTGACCTCGCCATAGGACCACTGCCGGATCATCTCCGGGGACGCAATGCCAATTTTAATGGCATCAAAGGTGGCATCTGCCATGTGTAGCCTCCTTATTCTTCGTCGTTGTCGGCATCCATGTCGCCGAACACATCCATAATATCCTCAGGGCTGTCCTCGTCGATGACGAAGCCAGCGTCCAGCACCTCGTCGGTGGAGCCAACCACCACGTCGTTACCGGCGTCGGCGGCATAGACGATCTCATCATCGTCGTCCTCGTCCTTCAGCTCGATCTCGTTGCCGTTTTCATCCAGCACACGGATATCCAGGCACAGAGCCTGCAGCTCCTTGACCAGAACCTTGAAGGATTCGGGCACGCCGGGCTTGGGAATGTTGGCGCCCTTGACGATGGCCTCGTAGGTCTTGACACGGCCGGTGACATCGTCGGACTTGACGGTGAGGATTTCCTGCAGGGTGTAGGCGGCGCCGTAAGCTTCCAGCGCCCAGACCTCCATTTCGCCGAAACGCTGACCGCCGAACTGGGCCTTGCCGCCCAGAGGCTGCTGGGTAACCAGTGCGTAGGGGCCGGTGGAACGGGCGTGAATCTTATCGTCAACCAGATGGTGCAGCTTCAGGTAGTAGGGATAACCAACGGTGACCAGGTTATCGAAGGGCTCACCGGTGCGGCCGTCGTACAGGATGGTCTTGCCATCCTCCCGCAGGCCCGCCAGCTTCAGGGTCTCCCGGATGTCCTTCTCGTTGGCGCCGTCGAACACAGGCGTGGCGACCTTCCAGCCCAGGGCCTTGGCGGCGTAGCCCAGATGGACCTCCAAAACCTGACCGATGTTCATACGGGAAGGCACGCCCAGGGGGTTCAGCACGATGTCCAGCGGGGTTCCGTCGGGCAGGAAGGGCATATCCTCCTCGGGCAGAACCCGGGACACAACGCCCTTGTTGCCGTGGCGGCCGGCCATCTTATCGCCCACGCCGATTTTCCGCTTCTGGGCCAGATACACCCGGACGGACTTGGTGACGCCGGGAGCCAGCTCGTCGGAATTCTCCTTGGTGAAGACCTTCACGTCCACCACGATACCGGAGGTGCCGTGAGGCACCTTCAGGGAGGTATCCCGGACTTCTCTTGCCTTCTCGCCGAAGATGGCCCGCAGCAGGCGCTCCTCGGGGGTCAGCTCGGTCTCGCCCTTGGGGGTGACCTTACCAACCAGATAGTCGCCGGCACGAACCTCCGCGCCCACGCGGATGATACCGTTCTCGTCCAGGTCCTTCAGGGTATCCTCGCCCACGTTGGGGATGTCCCGGGTGATCTCCTCGGGACCCAGCTTGGTGTCCCGGGCCTCGGTCTCATACTCCTCGATGTGGATGGAGGTGAACACGTCCTCGCGAACCAGACGCTCGTTGAGCAGAATGGCGTCCTCGTAGTTGTAGCCTTCCCAGGTGACAAAGCCGATGAGCACGTTCTTGCCCAGAGCCACCTCACCGCCGGAGCAGGAGGGGCCGTCGGCAATGATCTGTTCGGTATCCACCCGCTCGCCAACCACCACGATGGGCCGCTGGTTGATGCAGGTGCCGGCGTTACTGCGGGCGAACTTGGTCAGGGTGTGAACGGTTGTTTCGCCGCTGTCATACTTCACGGTAATGGAGGAAGCGGACACGGCGGTGACTGTGCCGGGGCCCTTGGCCTTGATGCAGACCTCGGAGTCCACAGCGGCCTTGTGCTCGATGCCGGTGGCAACGATGGGCGGCTCGGTGGTCAGCAGGGGCACGGCCTGACGCTGCATGTTGGCGCCCATCAGGGCACGGTTGGCGTCGTCGTTCTGCAGGAAGGGAATGAAGGAGGTTGCGATGGAGATCATCATTCTGGGGGACACGTCGATATAGTCGATCATGCCCCGGTCAACCTCGATGATTTCGTTGCGGTGACGGCAGGTAATACGGGCGTTGGCAAGGCAGCCATTCTCGTCCAAAGGCTCGTTGGCCTGACCGATGTAGAAATCATCCTCCACGTCGGCGGTCATATACTCCACGTCCTTGGTGACAAAGCCGGTGGCCTTGTCCACCTTCCGGTAGGGAGCCTCCACGAAGCCGTACTCGTTGATTCTGGCAAAGGTGGCCAGGTAGTTGATCAGGCCGATGTTGGGACCTTCGGGGGTCTCGATGGGGCACATACGGCCGTAGTGGGTGTAGTGAATATCACGGACATCGAAGGAAGCCCGGTCACGGCTCAAACCGCCGGGGCCCAGAGCGGACAGACGGCGCTTGTGGGTCAGCTCGGACAGAGGGTTATTCTGATCCATGAACTGAGACAGCGGAGAAGAACCGAAGAATTCCTTGATGACGGCGGTAACAGGCCGGATATTGATCAGGCTCTGGGGAGTGACGGTGTCCAGATCCTGCACGGTCATGCGCTCCCGGATGACACGATCCAGTCGGGAGAAGCCGATGCGGAACTGGTTCTGCAGCAGCTCGCCCACGCAGCGCAGGCGGCGGTTGCCCAGATGGTCGATATCATCAGGGGTGCCGATACCCATGGCCACGCAGTTCAGGTAGTTGATGGAGGCCATGATGTCGTCCACGATGATGTGGTTGGGAATCAGGTCGGTGAAGCGCTCGGCGATGGCGTCCTTCCAGCCGTCCTCGGGAACGGATTCCAGCATCTCCCGCAGCACAGGGAAATAGACCTTCTCGGTGATGCCGTACTGCTTGGGGTCAAAGTCCACGAAGCCCGCCATGTCTACCATGTTGTTGGAGAACACCTTGACGTTATTGTCGCCAACCTTGACCACGGCTTCGTTGACGCCACGGCGGCTCAGCTCGTGGGCCTGGGCACGGGAGATGAACTCGCCGGGCATGACCAGAATCTCGCCGGTCATGGGGTCGGCGATGGGCTCCGCCGCTTCCTGACCGGACAGGCGGCTCCAGATGTCCATCTTCTTGTTGAACTTGTAGCGGCCCACCTTGCTCACATCGTAGCGGTGGGGGTCAAACAGCAGGCCCTCCAGATG
>JALFXH010000059.1 GCA_022786965.1 Clostridiales bacterium | reverse complement strand
TATGGTAAACTGCCACAGCGTCCGGTACAGGCGGTACCCAAAGCCGTTACAGGTTACTTCCTTGTCATCCCGGAAAATCCGGGTCACCCGGCCGATGACCCAGTCCGGGGATACCCCCCGCTCGGGGAGGGTCTGGTTGTCTCCCATCATGGTCAGCCCATTCGGCGTCACCGCCCGGACCCGGTGCAGCACGAAGCTGCCGTCGGGGCGCTGATAGAAGAGAATGTCGCCCTTTCGGATGGGGCTGTCCACCCGCCGCAGGGAAACCGAGTCCCGTCCCTGCCGCAGCAGGGGCAGCATGCTGATTCCGTGAGGGTACAGCCGGAATTCCCCGCCGGAAGCGAGGACCTCCCGGATCAGGCCCTCGTAGTCACGCAGGCGGATGGGCTCATTCAAGGGCATCTGCCTCACCCAGCGCCGCCAGGAACCGGGCCACATCCGCCCGGGCGGTGTCCTCGTCCACGTCGTATTCCGCCACAATGCGGGCTACCAGTTCGTCTTCCGTTACGCCCGCTTGCATCAGCCGGAAGGCGAAGGCGCCGGTTTCGTTCAGGCGCATCATGCCGTTAAAATTCTCGCTGGCCTTCCCGGTGGCCGCCACCACATACTGGGCGCCCACCTTGCGAAGAATAAAGCCTTCCTTTGTTTTCATCGCGTTCTTCCTTTCGTTTCTCCTGTTTGGCCCCGGGGCTGCTTACTTTGCCGCCTCATAGGCGCACAATACGCTCTTTTCTGTCATATCGCAGTTCAAAATATAAAACGGCAGGGTGCTGACCAGCTTGTCCGCCATGGTGAGCAGACGGATCATCCGCTCCGGTTCCTTCGGCAGCAACAGCTGGCGGAACAGCCGGTCCACCATCTGCCCGTGGTCCGCGGGGACCACACTGGGGGTATTGCTTCGGTTCAGAAAAAACAGGGCTTTCAGGGGCACGCTGGCATTGCAGCCCATGTTTTCCTTGCCCCGCCACGGCGTTCCGTAGGCACGGAACCCCACCGGCTCCATGCGGATCAGGGGCTTATCGCCATTGATGACCCGCAGCCGGCTGCCAAAATGCGCCTGCCACAGCCGGGTCTGGGTGGTTTTTCCCACACCGCTGGGGGCAAGAAAGGCATACCCTTCCCCGTCAAGCGCCACGACGGAGCCGTGCATCACAAAAATGTCCCGGTCCAGCAAAGTGTTGGCCGCTTTGCGGTAGCAGCAGACCGTTTCCAGATAGCCGTCGGAGAACGTTCCCGTCTGCTTCTGCCGCTCTTCTGCCAGTTCCTCATCGGAAACCCGAATGGTCAGCTCCGGGGGAAGCGCCGTTTCATATCCCCGACACAGCCGTTCCAGATCGGGATAGCGATTGTCAAATTCCACAGATATTCCGCCGAGCAGGCAATTAACCATGTTTTCCACCCTCCTGAAATATCAGCCTGATCTTCCGCCAGAAGTTGTGCTGATTCAGAAACATCATCGACAGCACCCGCCGGACCCAGAATACGGGCAGCAGAATGGGCGCCTTCTCCAGAATCGGATAGAGCCGCTTCATCTCGGACAGGGGGCGGAACAGCCGGGGAATCCCGTATGCCCACAGAAGGGCGATGGGATTTTTGTGCTTCTCCCGCAGCCGCTCCATGCGCTGCCGGGTCCGCGTTTCCATAGAGCCATATGTACCCGCCTGACAAACCGCCTGCGCCAGAGGACGCAGATCCTCCCCAATCGCCTGCCCGGTTTCAAACCAGCAGGAGGACAGCTCTCCCACCTGACGCGCCAAGTCCAAAAGTCCCAGTGTTTTCAGTTCCCGTTTCAGGTACTCCCTGTCCATATTCGGCAGACACCGGGAATAGACGGTGTTGTCCAGAATGGTACGAATTCCGCTGCCGCCGTCGGACAGGTGTTTGCTCAGGTGCACCAGATAAAACAGATACTCATCCTCCGGGCGCAGCCGGAACAGCCGGGGATTGCCCTCCACAGGCAGCGCTTTCTCCCACACATTGGCATAGTAGCTCCCATGCTCATCGATATCCGGCAGAAGGGCGGTATGCAGTTCCAGCACCAGATAGGGCGGCTTCAGGTACATCGTGTGGTGAAAGAGGACCTCTTCTCTGCGGTAGCCCATTCGAAGGATGATATTCTCCGCGGCAGCCGCGTCCGCCGGATGGATCAGCATATCCAGATCTGACATCTGCCGGTCGCCCAAATCCGGGTACTGCTCTTTCAGCCAGCACCCCTTTACCGGCAGCACATCGATTCCCGCCCCTGTCAGCGCGTCTATCAGCTCGTCCCTTTCCTGAAGCTGGACAATGCTCTGGGCCAGGAGCTGGTTGGCCCGGTTTTCCCACCCTTTCCACACCGGGTCTTCACAGTGGGGCAGCAGCTGGGCAAGCCCCCGGAAGACCAGCGCTTCCACAGAATGGCTTTTGGAATAATCAAACAGTTCCCCCAGGGACAGTCCCTCCGGGATGGGAGGAACCGGACGCTCCTGCATCAGCGCCCGAATCAGGGATATGATATAATCGTCTGTTCGCGTCATTGCGTTCACAAGTTCCTTCCTTGGGCCGCGGTTTCGGCGCGCCTTCCTTACCGGACCAACACAATTCAGCCCGGATTTTGTCCCATTATAACGAATTCTTTTCTCAAAATCAAGATGTTTGGGTCAGGGTGCTTTCTGCCGGCTTCGCTCCCGCGGGAAAATGCCGGACAGGCCACGCGCGGCAGTTGACTTGTTGATTTTCCTGATGTAAAATGAATGATTATACTGCCGTTTGCCGCGGTATGCTAAAATTCGGGTTTGGGGTACAACATATGGTCTTTTCCAGTTTGATCTTCCTGTACGGCTTCTTTTCCCTGTCTCTGCTGGGATACAGCCTGTGCAGAACCCAGCGGGCACAAAATACGGTGCTGCTGATCTTCTCCCTGATCTTCTACGCCTGGGGTGAGCCAAAATACGTCCTGCTTCTCATGTTCATGGCGCTGACCTCCTGGTTCTGCGCTCTGCGGGTGGAAGCGGGCAAAGCCAGGCGGCTCTGGGTGGCCGCTGCCGCGGTCATCGACATCGCCCTCATCGGCTGGTTTAAGTACGCCGGGCTGGTGTGCAGCATATTTGGCGAGGTTCCCGCATTTGTCAGGAACATCGCCCTGCCCATCGGCATCTCCTTCTACACCTTCCAGCTGCTGACCTATGTGGTGGATGTCTACCGGGGCGAGGCACAGGCCCAGAAAAGCTACGCGAATGTGCTGCTCTACGCCGCCCTGTTCCACCAGTGCATCGCCGGTCCCATCGTCCGCTACAAAACCATCGATCAGGAGCTGTTCAGCGGTCAGCCCAGACAGGCCGAGTGGGCCCCCGGCGTGTCCCGGTTCTGCGCGGGGCTGGCAAAGAAGGTTCTGCTGGCAAACCCCTGCGGCGCCCTGGCGGAATCCCTGATTCTGGCAGAGCGCGCCGCCTCCGATCCTTCTATGTTCGCCGAGAATCTGAAAGCCTTAAGCACCCTGTCCGTGCAGGGAGCCTGGCTGGGCATCATCGCCTACGCCCTGCATATTTACCTGGACTTCTCCGCCTACTCCGACATGGCCATCGGCATGGGCCGGATGATCGGCCTGCACTACCCCGAAAACTTTAATTATCCCTACATCTCCCGCACCGTCACCGAGTTCTGGCGGCGGTGGCACATCTCCCTGGGCACCTTCTTCCGGGATTATGTGTACATCCCCCTGGGCGGCAGCCGGTGCAGCGCGCCCCGGGCGGTGTTCAACACCTTCGTGGTCTGGGCTCTGACGGGTCTGTGGCACGGGGCAAGCTGGAATTTCGTGCTGTGGGGACTGTGGTTCTTCCTGTTCCTGATGCTGGAGCGGTTCGTACTGAAAAAGTGGCTGGAAAAGGTGCCGGTGGTATCGAACCTGTACCTGCTGCTGGTGGTGCTCGTCGGGTGGGTGATCTTCCGGTTCAGCGATGTCCGGCTGGGCTTGGCGCTGGTGAAGAGTATGTTCGGCCTCAACGGCAACGCCCTGACCAGCTTCACCTCCCAGATGCAGCTGGAAAGCCATATGTTCCTGCTGCCGGTGGCCATTCTGGCCAGCACGCCCCTGATGAAGACGCTCAAGCTCCGCTTCGAGCCTCTGGTCCACCAGCGCAGTGGGGCCGGCATTGTCTGGGATGTGGTTCTCTATTCCGTCATTCCCGTTGCTCTGCTTCTCATCTGCACAGCCTGTCTGGTGGGCGACAGCTACAACCCCTTCATCTATTTCCAGTTCTGAGGTAGCGAAATGTCTGAAAAAAACGAAATAAAAAAACGCCGCGGCTTCCTGCTGGCCCTTCCCTTCCTGATCGCTCTGGCGGTGCTGACGGTGATCTCCTTCTGCATTCCCCTGCGGCCCACCATTTCCACCAGCGAAAAGCGGGAGCTGACCAAATTTCCGGAATTCACCCTGGAAAGCCTGCTGTCCGGCGACTATTTTGACGACATCACCCTGTGGTTTTCCGACACCTTCCCCGGGCGGGAGGACTGGCTGTCCCTGTCCCAGTCCGTATCCTCCTTCCACGGCTACTCTGAAATCGCGGTGCAGGGCGATCTGACCATGTCCGACGAGATTCCGGTGGAGGAGCTTTCCGAGCCGGTGACGGAACCGGTTTCCGACAGCACGGAGGAAACCGAAGCCGCCGAAACCACCGCCGAGACCACAGTGCCTGAGGAAACCGGCTGGGGCGGCGTTCAGACGGAGAACAACGAAATCTCCCTGGGCGCGGCCATTCAGATCGGCGATACCGGCTTCAACCAGCTGGGGTTCTCCAAGGTGCAGAGCGACCGCTACATCAAAACCGTCAGCAGCTTCGCCGACCGGATGGCGGAAAAGGGCGTTCGGGTCATCAGCGCCCCGGCCCCCACCTCCGTGGGCGTCATGGTGGAGCCGGATATGCTCCCCCAGCTGAATTGCGCCCGGCAGGATGAGATGCTCAGCTACCTCCACGACAACATGAGCGACAATGTGGTCAAGGTGGACACCTTCTCCAATCTGGTCAAGCACAACAGCGAGTACATCTACTTCCGCACGGATCACCACTGGACCCAGCTGGGCGCCTACTACGCGTATGAAGCCATGTGCGAAGCCACAGGCCAGCAGGCCGCGCCGCTGGACTCCTTCACCTTGTGGAATCAGGGCAAATTCACCGGCTCCCTGTACGGCAAGGTCCGCTGGCCCAAGAAGCTGCGGCCCGACACCCTGGACTGCTATGTGCCCCAGGGCGACATCACCTTCTACGCCCACTTTACGGACGGCTCCAAGGGAACCGAGTGGCCGTTGATCGCGGAGAAGGCCGGAGACGTGAACCAGAACTCCCGCTATTCCGCCTTCCTGGCCGCCGACTGCGCTCTGGCCCATGTGGTCAATGAGAGCATCCCGGACGCCCCCAACTGTCTGGTGATCAAGGACTCCTTCGGCAACTGCTATGTGCCCTTCCTGACCCAGAATTACCACAATGTCTACGCCATCGACTACCGCAAATACTGGCGCTACACCATGTCGGATTTTGTGGACAAATACGATATTGACGACGTGATTGTCATGCCCTACCTCATCGCCACCCAGGCCATGGACGGCAACGATATGTTCCGCAGCCAGATGCACTGAGCGCGAAATCGCCCGGAGGAAATCCTCCGGGCGTTCCTTTTATCTGACGGATTTTGCGTATTCCGTGGGGGTGATGCCGAATTTCTCCTTGAACTGCCGGGAGAAATGGTGCACCGTGGAATATTGCAGCTCAGCGGCAATTTCCGTAAAGTTCAGGTTGTTCTCCCGGATCATCTGCTTGCTCTCCTGCAGCTTGATGCGGCGGATATATTCGCCGGGGGAGATTTGCAGATTCTTGTGGAACAGGGCCGTGAGATAGCTGGGGCTGACATCCACCTGCCGGGCAACCAGCGGCACACTCAGCTTCTCCCGGATGTGGGAGGAAATAAACTGCTGGGCCTGCCGGATGATCTCGTTCTCCGAATGGACGGAGTTGGCGGTCTGGAGCTTGCCGCCGGTGGGGGAGGTGGTCTCCCGCATCAGAAGCAGCAGCAGCAGATTCAGCTGGCACAGAATGATGTCGCCGGAATAGGCGTCCATCCGCTCCTGCTCATGCAGCATAGTCTGAAGCAGGGACACCACCTTCTGGGGTGCGGAGAACTTCCGGTTCAGCAGGGGAATCAGGTCAGTGCCCTGGGTGGCGAAGGACATGGTCACGAACCGGGGGGCCACGCCGATATCGGCGTACTGCATATGCCACTGGTTGGGGCCGTAAATCACCAGATCCCCCTGCTTGAGCAGCAGATCCTGGCCGTCGGCAACAGAGTGCAGCGCGCCCTGATCCACATAGGTCAGCTCCGCCATGGGGTGGGACTCACCGGGGAACAGGAAGCCCTGCTCCTTTTCCTGATAGAAAAAGGTATAGATGCCCTCCACCTGCAGCTGCCGGTCCACACGCTGACTGTCCGCGCTGCGGTTGCCCCGGGGTTCCGGGGGCTGAGTGCTGTACAGCAGGGCATCCGCCGGGCCGGTAAAGGGGCTGATGCTGAAATAGACGCCGGCCTTGATGCGCACCGGCTTGTCCAGATAAAAGTCCTGGTAGCTCTCCCCGTCCACACTGACAGACAGAATGCTGGAACCGTTTCCATTTGCTACCCAGGTGTCCACCGCGGCCTGCCAAATTACCGCCTCCGCCTGGGAAAGGGGTACGGTTGCGGCTGCGGATTTATCAAAGCCCTTCGCGTTCTGGCTCCGCTCCGGCGGAACTGTACCAAAGCCCTGAAAGGTTACCTGATTCAAATTGCGGATCATGGCTGGTTCCTCCCAAAAATAATAACAGGATCAAAATCGTGACCCTGTTATTATACAAAAGGAAGTCGAAAATGGCAAACACTTTTCCGGTAAAAACACGGTTACTTTTTATACGAAAGTCACGCCGTTTTTTTGGTACTAACGCTGGTACTCAAACTCGATGTCGTAGATATCGACGGTATCCCCGTCCTGGATGCCCAGTTCCTCCAGCCGGGCGAACAGACCGGCCTTGCGCAGCAGCGCGTCAAAGTGGTTCCGGGATTCGTAGTCATCGAAGTTGATGTTCTCCACCAGCCGGGACAGCCACTCGCCGGTGACCATCCAGGTGCTGCCGTAGTGCTCGATCTCGAAGGCCGTGGGATCGGCGGGTGCCGCCACCACTTCCACATATTCCGGCTCGTAAATGGTGACGGGGGGCAGTTCCCGCAGCTTCTGGGCTACCACACGCATAAGATTCTTTGTGCCCTGGGTGGTGCCCGCGCTGATTTCGTACAGCTCGCAGCCCGCTTCCTCAGCAGCCTTGCGCAGCCGCTCCAAATTATCGGAATCCGGCGGCAGCAGGTCAACCTTGTTGGCGGCCACGATCATGGGCCGGTCGCCCAAGTCCACGGAGTAGCTGTGCAGCTCCTGACAGATGGCGTGGAAATCCTCCACCGGGTCCCGGCCCTCGCTGCCGGACACGTCCACTACATGAACCAGAAGACGGCAGCGGTCAATGTGCCGCAGGAAGTCGTGGCCCAGGCCCGCGCCCTCCGCAGCGCCCTCGATGATGCCGGGGATGTCCGCCATGACGAAGGATACGCCTTCCTCAACATAGATTACGCCCAAGTTAGGGAATAGAGTGGTAAAATGATAGTTGGCAATTTTGGGCCGGGCATTGGAGGTAACAGACAAAAGCGTAGATTTTCCCACATTGGGGAAGCCCACAAGGCCAACGTCCGCCAGGAGCTTTAATTCCAGAATTACATCCCGCTCCTGTCCCTTCAGACCCGCCTTGGCAAACCGGGGCACCTGCCGGGTAGGGGTGGCAAAGTGAGCGTTGCCCCAGCCGCCCCGGCCGCCCCGGGCAATGACAAAATCCTCGCCGGTGGACATATCTACAATAATCTGGTTGGTTTCGGTGTCCCGGACCACGGTGCCCCGGGGCACGTCGATGACGAGATTCTCGCCCCGTTTGCCCGCCATTTTCCGGCCCATGCCGTTGACGCCGGCCCCGGCCTGATACTTGCGCTTATAGCGGAAATCCAGCAGTGTGGACAGATTGTCGTTGACGTGGAGTACCACGCTGCCGCCGTGGCCGCCGTCGCCGCCGTCGGGGCCGCCGGAGGCCACATATTTCTCCCGGTGGAAGGCCACCGCGCCGTCGCCGCCTCGTCCGCCGATGACGGTGATGCGTACTTTATCTACAAACATAAAAAACCCCCTTTTGGCAGTTGACAGTTGATAGTGGACAGTTGACAGTTATGGTGTCCCTCCGGGACAATTCCAAAATTGAGAATGGTGATATCGATCTGACCAAGTCCAGAACAGGATAACTGTCAACTATCAACTGTTAACTGTCAACTAAAAAGAGCCGCCGCAGGTAGTTTGCGGCAGCTCTTTGAGTTTATGCGCTTACTGCTCAGCGTAAACGGAGCACTGACGGCGATCCTTGCCCTTGCGCTCGAACTTGACAGTACCGTCAACCAGAGCGAACAGGGTGTCATCCTTGCCGATACCAACGTTGGTGCCGGGATGGATGTGGGTGCCTCTCTGACGAACCAGAATGTTGCCAGCCAGCACGAACTGACCGTCAGCACGCTTCACGCCCAGACGCTTGGACTCAGAGTCACGGCCGTTCTTGGTGGAGCCGCCGCCCTTGTGGTGAGCAAAGAACTGAATACCAATCTTCAGCATGGTGTTACACCTCCAAAACTTCGATATAATCAGGGTAATCGTCCCGCAATGAGCACAGGTACACCAGCATACCGGCAAGCACTGCCTGAATGGTGTCCTCCTCGTCGCAGACTGCGGGGAGGGTCAGGGTGATACGAGCCTGCTCGTCCTTGACCCGAACCTTGGCATTGGCGCCGCACACATCGTTGATGGTGGCCTCCGCCATGGCAACCGCGGCAGACACGGCCGCGCAGACGATGTCGCTGCCCGATGACCCGTAGCCGCTGTGACCCGAGATGCTGAATCCATTGATCCGGTCATTCTCGGTGAAAAATTCGCATCTTGTCATAAATTACAGAGCGATCTTGGTGATCTCCACCTTGGTGTAGGGCTGACGATGGCCGATGTGGCGCTTCTCGCCCTTCTTGGCCTTGTAGCGGATGATGTCGATCTTCTTGCCCTTGCCGTTCTTGACGACCTTGGCCTCGACAGCAGCGCCTTCCACCACGGGAGCGCCGATCTTGGTGTTCTCACCATCCAGCACAGCCAGAACCTGATCGAACTTGACGGTAGCGTCAGCCTCGGCATTCAGCTTCTCGACGAACAGGACGTCGCCCTCAGCCACGGTGTACTGCTTGCCACCGGTAACGATAACTGCTTTCATTTGTTTCACCTACTTTATATTGTGTAGTCTCGCTTTTGAGGCGTGGCATTTTAGGCATACCAACTTAAGCCCCTTCAATGCGGCCTTTCCATTCTATCATTCAGCGCAAAAAAAGTCAAGAAGTATTTGGGCAGTTTACTTGCGTTTTTCCCACAATTTTGCTATACTATCCGGGAAATCCAACTGTGTATTCTGCCGGAAAGGGAGGTGCCGCACCGTGAAAACCAAAACATGGATTGCGCTGTTGAGCGCAGTGTTTCTTCTCAGCCTGCTGGGAAGCTTTTGGGTACTGCGCACTCAGCCGGAGGCGGCTCTCGCGGAAGTTTCCAGCGGCGGCAAACTCATAAAAACGGTAAATCTTCATGAAAATCAGCAGTTTACCATAACAGCCGAAAACGGCGGTGAAAACACCATCACCGTTCGTGACGGCAAAATCGCCGTCACGGACGCCACCTGTCCCGACCACTACTGCATGAAGCGGGGCTTTTGCGCTTCCGGCACGGATATCGTGTGCCTGCCAAACAGGCTGGTTATCCATTTTATTGGGGCGCAAACCGTGGACGCGGCAGTGGGCTGACCTTGCCCTTTTCCCGAAATCGTGATATAGTTGTGTTGTAGGGGCGGGTCACCGACCCGCCCTTCGGCGCAGCCGCCCGTTTTTCGCAATGCCGCTTCGCGGACGGGCGGGGCGGTGACCCGCCCCTACGCAATTCATTTCATGGAGGGCAGGAGCATGAAAATCCAATTCATCGGCGCGGCCCATGAGGTCACCGGCAGCTGCACGCTGCTGGAGGTGGGAGGCCGTTACTATCTGGTAGACTGCGGCATGGAGCAGGGAGCGGATATTTTTGAAAATGTGCCCCTGCCGGTGAATCCCGCCGCCATCGAGGCGGTGTTCCTGACCCACGCCCACATCGACCACTCCGGTATGCTGCCCAAGCTGTGCAAAGACGGCTTCACCGGGGCCATCTACGCCACGGAGGCCACCTGCGACCTGTGCCGCATCATGCTGATGGACTCGGCCCACATTCAGGAATCCGAGGCCCAGTGGCAGACCCGCAAGGCCGAACGGGCAGGCAATCCGGCAGTGCAGCCGGTCTATGACGTAAACGATGCCGCCGCGGCTCTGCGGCTGCTGCGGCCCTGCCGGTACGGGGACATTTTGCAGGTGGCTGAGGGCATCGTCCTGCGTATGAACGACGCCGGACACCTGCTGGGCTCCGCTTCCATTGAGCTGTGGCTGACGGAGGGCAAGGAAACCCGGAAAATCGTATTCAGCGGCGACGTGGGCAACACCAATCAGCCCCTGATCAACGATCCCAAGCCCGTATTGGAAACGGACTATCTGGTGATTGAATCCACCTACGGCGACCGGCTCCATGAAAAGGACCGGGGCGATGTGGTGTCGGAGCTGGCCAGCTACATCCAGCGGGCGCTGGATCAGGGCGGCAATCTGGTGATTCCCTCCTTTGCCGTGGGCCGGACCCAGGAGATGCTCTATGCCATCCGGGAGATCAAGCAAAGGGGTCTCATCAAGGGTCACGACTATTTCCCGGTGTACGTAGACTCGCCCCTGGCGGTGGAGGCCACCAGCATTTTCCTGCAATGCGACGAATCGAATTTTGACGAGGAAACCCTGGCCGTGATCCGTCAGGGCATCAACCCCATCTGGTTCGACGGCGTAACCCTGTCGGTTTCCTCAGACGAATCCAAGGCGGTGAATTTTGACGCCCGGCCCAAGGTGATTCTGTCCGCCAGCGGTATGTGCGAGGCGGGCCGCATCCGCCACCACCTGAAGCACAATCTGTGGCGCAGTGAGAGCATCATTCTCTTCGTGGGCTATCAGGCGGAGGGTTCCCTGGGCAGGAAGCTGCAAAACGGGGCCAAAGCCGTGCGGCTGTTCGGTGAGGATATCGCCGTCAACGCAGAAATCGGCACCCTGCACGGCACCTCCGGTCACGCCGACCGAGACGGATTGCTCCGCTGGCTGGAAGGGTTTACCGAAAAGCCCCAGATGGTATTCGTCAACCACGGCGATGAAGGAAGCTGCGAGGCCTTCCGCAAGACCTTAAAGGATTTGGGCTACAACGCCGAGGCTCCCTTCAGCGGCACGGAATACGATCTGCTCACCGGGAAGCTGGTGACCTTCGCTCAGGGCATCCGCATTAACCGGGAAGCTGCTTTCAAGGGCAGCCAGCGGGCGAAGCAGGTCTATGACGATCTGCTGGCCGCGGTGGAAGCTCTGCTGGCTCTCGTCAAGACCCGCCGGGGCTGCACCAACAAGGACAACGCCAGGCTGGCATCCCAAATTCGGGCGCTGACGGAGAAGTGGAAGAAATAACCCGGTATGCGCCGGGCTTTGGTACGTACGTACGCATGGTTTTGAGTTCCGCGTGCACAGCGCACACCGCGGCCAGTGGCCGCCAGCCAATGCGTCACGGACGCTGGCGGTTATCCAACATTCTCTGGGCCCCTCGGCCAGAGGTGCATAAAAAGGTAAAGGGGGATATAACCGTAGGGCTTATGGCTGCCCCCGCCGCTGGTACAACCCCTTGTTCATCGAAAACGTAACGACTTTTGTACATCAGAATTCCTTTCCACATTACCCTGTGCGGAAATCCCAGGTTTTGCTGTGCGGCGGGGGCAGCCATAAGCCCTACAGTGGCATTTCTTAATCAACGAAAGACCAGTATAGTGAATGAGCAGCACCAGAAAGAGATACCGAGCACGCCCAATGGTGTAACGACTATCTCCTGGGTTCGTAACGCATTGTCTGCCGGCACTGCCGGCCGCATTGGTTGCCCTCCGATGATTGAGCGGGAGAGATACCGAGCAGGCCCAATGGTGTAACGACTACCACCAGCGTCCGTAACGCATTGTCTGCGGCCACTGGCCGCCGCATTGGCTGGCGGCCCTGCCGCCCGCAGAAAGCTGGGCGCGGTGTGCGCTGTGCGCGCGGAACTCAAAACCATGCGTACGTACGTACCAAAGCATATGGCTGCCAGACTTCCCGGTTCGCCTTGGACACAAAAAGAGCCTGCCCGAAAGGGCAGGCTCAAATTGTTTCTTATCAGGCCTTTTCCAGAGCCAGAGTTCTGGTGGTCAGGTCGCAGACCTCGGCAGGTCCAAAGTACTGGATGGCGCCGGGGTACAGGAAGCAGGTATCCACAGCCCACTTCTCGCGGTGGGCGGCGAAATACTGGAAGGGCTTGCCGTCCAGCTCCACCAGAGCCTTACGGATAACGGGCTTATCCTGACCGTTTCTGCGCTCCATGTTCATCATCTTGGTGATGGGCATACCGCCGGCGACCCACTCCTCGGCGGGCTTGGACAGGTTGGAGACCTTGGACAGGTAGCCGGTGACGCCGTACTGAATCAGCATGGCGGCGTTGTAGCCCAGGGAGTAGCAGTAGTCAGCGTCGAAGTTGGAGGGGAAAGCGCAGCGGCCTTCGTAGCCCAGGAAGTGATGCTGGGCGGAGAACTTGCCGTTGTAGGTTCCGGCGGCCTTCCGGGCCTTCAGGTTCTCGGCCACCAGAGCGGAGAACAGCTTCTCGGACTCGATCAGAGAAACCTGGACGTTGCCGTGAGGATCGCGCTCCAGGAACAGCTGCTGCTGGATGCTCTCGGGCAGGATGGCGAAGACAGCCATGGACTCCTTGGTCAGGCCGTTTTCGATGAAGGCGTACTTGTCCTTCCAGGTGGGCAAAGCGCTAAACTGAGCGGTCTTCTCACCGGCCAGCAGCTCGTTGATCTCGGCGATCAGCACGGAGAACTCGGGAACGAACTCCACAATGCCCTCGGGGATGATGGCGACGCCGAAGTTCATGCCCTTTTCGGCACGGGCGGCCACGGAATCGGCAATGTAGTCGGCGATCTGAGCCAGGGACATCTTCTTGGCAGCCACTTCCTCGCCGATCAGGCAGATGTTGGGCTGGGTCTGCAGGGCGCACTCCAGAGCCACATGAGAGGCGGAACGGCCCATGACCTTGATGAAGTGCCAGTACTTCTTGGCGGAGTTGGCGTCACGCTGAATGTTGCCGATGATCTCGGAGTAGGTCTTGGTGGCGGTGTCGAATCCGAAGGAGCACTCGATATCCTCGTTCTTCAGGTCGCCGTCGATGGTCTTGGGGCAGCCGATGACCTGGATGCCGGTGTTGTGGGCAGCGCAGTACTCAGCCAGAACAGCGGCGTTGGTGTTGGAGTCATCGCCGCCGATGATGACCAGGGCGTTGACGCCGTGCTTGCGGCAGTTGGCGACAACGATCTCAAACTGCTCCTCGGTCTCCAGCTTGGTACGGCCGGAGCCGATGATGTCGAAGCCGCCGGTGTTGCGGTACTGGTTGATGTACTCATCGCCGAAAACGATGAAGTCGTCATCCAGCAGGCCGGAGGGGCCGCCCTTGAAGCCATACAGTTCATTTTCCTTGTTGGTGGCCTTCAGGGCATCGTACAGACCGCAGACCACGTTGTGGCCGCCGGGAGCCTGACCGCCGGACAGGATTACGCCCACCACCAGCTTGCGGGCTTCAGAGGTGTTCTGACCCTTTTCGAAGACGATCTCGTTCTTGCCGTAGGTGTTGGGGAACAGCGCCTTGATCTTCTCCTGGTCAGCCACAGACTCGGTGGCGCCGCCGCTGCGGACGGAAATCTCGGAAATACCGTTTCTGAGCATACCGGGCAGCTTGGGGGCATACTGGTATCTGGCAATCTGCAAAGGGGACAATTCCATATTGTAATACACTCCTTATGTAGTATTCGCACAAAATATTACTTGTACATTATATGCCATAATGCGAAAAAGGTAAAGAGCGAATTGGTGTTTTTTCTGCCAAATATTCATCTTGAAAAAGGGAGAATTTATGTTATAATGGTTAGCGAAAAGGCAGGCGCAAGGCCTGCGAAAAAAGAAAGGATTGATACCAATGCCTCTCGTAACTACAACCGAAATGTTTAAGAAGGCCTACGACGGCGGCTACGCCATCGGCGCTTTCAACGTCAACAACATGGAGATCGTTCAGGGCATCACCGAGGCTGCCGGCGAGCTGAACAGCCCCGTCATACTGCAGGTTTCCAAGGGCGCCCGTGCCTACGCCAACCACACGTACCTCGTGAAGCTGGTCGAGGCTGCTGTTGCCGAGAATCCCCAGATCCCCATCGCCCTGCACCTGGACCACGGCGACAGCTTCGAGCTGTGCAAGAGCTGCATCGACGGCGGCTTTACCTCCGTCATGATCGACGCTTCCTCCAAGCCCTTCGAGGAGAACATCGCCCTGACGAAGCAGGTTGTCGAGTACGCTCACGATCACGGTGTCGTGGTCGAGGCCGAGCTGGGCACCCTGGCCGGCGTTGAGGACGAGGTCGCTGTTGAGCACGGCAAGGAAAGCTACACCCGCCCCGAGGAAGTCGAGGAATTCGTCTCCCGCACCGGCTGTGACTCTCTGGCCATCGCCATCGGCACCAGCCACGGCGCTTACAAGTTCAAGGCTTCTCAGTGCACCCGCAATGCCGACGGCATTCTGGTTCCCCCTCCCCTGCGCTTCGACGTGCTGCACGGCGTCATCGAGCGTCTGCCCGGCTTCCCCATCGTTCTGCACGGCTCCTCCTCTGTGCCTCAGGAGTTCGTGAAGATGGTCAACACCTACGGCGGCAATATGCCCGACGCCATCGGCATCCCCGAGGATCAGCTGCGTGAGGCTGCCAAGCTGGCTGTCTGCAAGATCAACATCGACTCCGATATCCGTCTGGCTATGACCGGCAACATCCGCAAGTATTTTGCCGAGCATCCCGATCACTTCGATCCCCGCCAGTACCTGAAGCCCGCCCGTCAGGCTGTCAAGGACATGGTTGCTCACAAGATCATCCACGTTCTGGGCTCCGACGGCAAGGCCTGATCGGATACATCCCCAAAGGCTCCCGAGTTTTCGGGAGCCTTTTTGCGGCAGGCCGCAGGGCGGCCGGCCAATGCGTTACGGGGCTGGTCGATCATCGTTACACCATTGGGCACCGCTCGGTATCCTTCCGTTGTGCTGTAGGGGAGGGTCACTGACCCTCCCTTCCGCGAAGCGGCCTTTCCCATTTGCGGCTAACGCCGAAGGGCGGGTCACTGACCCGCCCCTACAGTTTTTGCAGGGCGCTGGGCCACCTAAAATAATTGTAAACCATAATTAAATATTTGGTTGACAATTTATTCCTGCCGTGGTATACTCCCAACGAAAAAAGTCGTTTGGAGGTATCTTCTATGGAAAGCAAGACAAAACTCTCCGTCCGGGATATGGCCTACATTGCGGTGTTCGCGGTGGTTATGGCGGTGTGCTCCTGGATTTCCGTGCCCTATGTGGTGCCCTTCACCTTGCAAACCTTCGGTGTATTCCTGGCCGTGGGCGTGCTGGGCGGCAAGCGGGGCACGCTGGCGGTGCTCATCTACATTCTGCTGGGCTGCGTGGGTCTGCCGGTATTCGCGGGCTTCTCCGGCGGCATCGGCATTCTGCTGGGCAGCACCGGCGGCTACATCGTGGGCTTCCTGTTCACCGCGCTGATTATGTGGGCTATGGAGAAGGTGCCTGGCAACAGGACTGTAGTCATGATCATCTCCATGGTGCTGGGCCTGCTGGCCTGCTACGCCTTTGGCACGGTCTGGTTTGTGGTGGTCTACGCCCAGAAAACCGGCCCCGTTGGAATGTGGACGGCCCTGGGCTGGTGCGTATTCCCCTACATCATCCCCGACCTGGTGAAAATGGCGCTGGCGCTGGTGCTCCAGAAGCGTCTGCGCTCCGCCATCCGGCTGGCATGAAAACTTACAAAATCCGCGCCCACCACGGAATGTGCCTAACCTTCTTTCAGGGAAAAGGCTACAGCGGGGATTTCGTGGAAAACATGGGCGCAATGAAGAAAATTCTGGAACAGAATCCTCTGATCCGTCTGGTGGAGGGCTATGACGATGTCTGCGCCGCCTGTCCCAACAAATTGACCGAAACCTGCGCCGAAAAAGCCTCCCGGTATGACCGGGAGGTTCTGCGGCGTTGCGGGCTTTCTGTGGGCGACACGATGCCCTATCTGGATTTTTCGAAAAACGTAATTGAAACCATCCTCCGCCCGAGCCTTCGGGGGTCAATCTGCGGTGACTGCCAGTGGAGCGGTCTATGCCTTTGGAAGGAGAACCCATGACCACAAAAGAACGTCTTTTCGCCCTGCTGGAAGCCCGGCAGGGAAGCTTTGTTTCCGGCGAGGAGCTGGCGGGCAGCCTGCATCTGTCCCGGGCAGCGGTGAGCAAAGCGATGAAAGCTCTGCGGCAGGATGGCTATGCCATCGAGGCGATTACCAACCGGGGCTACCGCCTGTCCGGGGACTGCGACATTCTGTCGGCTCAGGGCATCAAAAAGTACCTCAATCAGGATTTTCAGATCACCTTTACCCCCAGCGTTGGTTCCACCAATACGGTGCTGCGTTCTCTGGCGGAGCAGGGCGCCCCGGAGGGCACCGTGGTCATCGCGGGGGAGCAGACGGTTGGACGGGGACGCATGGGGCGTTCCTTTTACTCCCCCGCGGGAAGCGGCATCTATCTGAGCCTGCTGCTGCGTCCGGTAAACGCCGATCCCCGGCAAACCGTGACGTTGACGGCAGCAGCGGCGGCAGCCCTGTGCCAGGCCATGGAGGCCGTTAGCGGTGAAAGGCCCCAAATCAAGTGGGTCAACGACATTTTTCTGAACGGGAAAAAAGTAAGCGGCATCCTGACGGAAGCCGCCTTTGGCTTAGAATCCGGCGCGCCGGAATATGTGGTGGTAGGTGTGGGCATCAACGCCTGCTCCCCGGAGGGCGGCTTCCCGCCGGAGCTGAAAGAAATCGCCGGGTCGCTGTGGGACAAGCCCGTGCCCGACGGAAAAAATAAGCTGACAGCGGAATTTCTGAACCGGTTCTGGCAGCTCTACGCCGCCGGCGACCCTGCCGCCTTTCTGGAGGACTACCGCCGCCGCAGTCTGGTGGTGGGGAAAGACATCACATTTATCGCGGCGGGCAGGGAAACCCCGGCCCACGCGGTGGGCATCGACGAAAGCTGCCGCCTTGTGGTGCGCTACGAAAACGGGGAAACCGCCGCCCTGTCCTACGGCGAGGTACGGATCAAAGTATAATGGCCACGGGTTCCGGAGTATATTGATGGCCTCCCCGGATTCGTGCCGAGTTATCAGCGGCGGCCCGCCGCCATCAGCCGCTGAATCAGCGCCTTGTCCGCCTGATGGTACAGCCTGCCGTCCCAGCGCAGGTTGGGGCCTTTGCCGCACAGGCGCATACAGCCTACCCGCTTCACCGTTACGCCCTGGGGCGCAATCTGTTCGGCGTAATCCGCCAGAAACGCGGCTTTGCCGCAGTTCGGCCCGGCGCACAGCTCCATGCAGTGGCCGCCGGCCAGGCGCAGACTGGGAACGCGGCGGATGAGAGCCAGCACCAGCGGCTCCCGGATTCCATAAGCCGCCGCGATTGCAGCCGGAGTCTCCGCCGGAATACAGCCGTTTTCCTTCTGAATTTCCTTCAGCAGCGCGATCAGGGCGTTCTGATCTCCCGGCGCGCCCTGGCGGCGGTAGTAATCCAGCGCTTCCTCCAGGTTCCATTCCATGTCCCATTCCTCCGGATAGAAAGTACGCTCCGGCAGATTCTGCCGGAGCGCCCAACAGGATTATTATAGCATAGTCCCCCGCCAGCGTCAATTCTATTCTGACCGCAAGCCCCACTTTCTACCATTTGCACGGAAGAAACAGTACTTTTTTAGGAAAGATTCCGTCTTGCATTCTTGAAAACCCGGTGTTATTATATAGCTACAAAGAGGTGATACCAATGATTTAGTTCACCCCAGATTCCCATGAAAAACGGAATCGAAAGACGGATCTCACCTCATCTTCCGATAACATAAATTTCTTGGAAACCATACTATAGGAATTGAGACGGAAGCAATTCAAAAAATTGAACAGAGATTGCGTCTTATCTTAAGAAAGTGAGGTTACCCAATGATTGATCCCTACTGTTCCATGAAATAACCCTCGGCAGCTACCGGATGACGGAGTTGACCGAGGGTTATTTCTGGCCTGCAAGGCGGCCAGCCAATGCGGCCCGCAAGGCGGGCGGCTGATGCGTTACGGACTTTGGATAATCGACGTACATCCTTTGGGCCCCTCGACCGGCGGTGCCGTTATTTCGTTGGACACCGCGTGGTATCGTTCCCTGTCAGAAGGGGACGTTCTTTTTTGCCCGCAAGGCGGGCGGCTGATGCGTTACGAACGCTGGCAATCATCGTTACGCCATTGGGTATGCTCGGTATCGTTCCCTCGCAGCAGCGGGGGGCGTTCTTTTTTTGCAAATTGGAATTTGTGGGGATGCCAAAGGCTCCCCTTGAGGGGAGCTGTCAGCGAAGCTGACTGAGGGGTGCACCCTTCCGACCTCGCTTACGCTCGGCCACCTCCCCTGATAGGGGAGGCATTAGAGCGGTAAATTCCAATTTATCACTTTTCTGATAATCTATTTTAAATAACGCTTGACTCTCCCCTAACGTCATAGTGTACAATCGGTTTTGACAGGAGGGATGACCATGATGACCGTAAATCAGCTGGCGAAAAAATGCGGTGTGAGTGTGCGCACGCTCCACCACTATGATGCCATCGGACTGCTGAAACCCGCTCAGGTTACCGAAGCGGGCTACCGGCTCTATGACGAGGCCGCGCTGGAACGGCTGTACCTCATTCTCCTGTTCCGGGAGCTGGGGTTCCGGCTGAAGGATATCCGCGGTATTCTGGACGCGCCGGACTTTGACCGCAACCGGGTGCTGGACCGGCAGATCCAGCTGCTGGAACGCAAACAGCGCCACTTGGAATACATCACCAACATGGCCCGGGGAATCAGACTGATGGGAGTGAAACACTTGGAATTTGAAGGTTTTGATGTGAATAAAATTGACGACTACGCGGAGCAGGCAAAAACCCTCTACGGCAAAACCGATGCCTACCGGGAATTCGAGGAAAAGACCAAAGGCCGCACACAGGAGCAGTCCGACGCGGTAAACGGCCAGGTTATGGACTTTTTCGTCCGGCTGGGCGCGCTGAAAGGGCAGGCCCCGGAAAACGATGCCGTTCAGGCCTGGGTGAAGGAATTGCAGACGTTCTTTACGGAGAACTTCTACACCTGCACCCCGGAAATCCTCATGAGTCTGGGCCAGATGTACGCGGGCGGCGGCGCCATGACAGAAAATATTGACGCCGCCGGCGGCGAGGGCACCGGAGCCTTTGCCCGGGACGCCATCGTCTGCTATTGCCGGAAGTAAAGACACAGCCCCGCCGGGTAACCCGGCGGGGCATCATTTATCGTTGGGATTTACAGAGCGCAGGAAGCAACGACGCTGTAGCCCTCGGGCAGGGCGATCTGCTTGGCATCAGCCCCCAGCTTCCAGGTGACCTTCCCCGCCCAGGCGGAAGCCGCAGCAGCAAAGTGGAGCATGACCACACCCAGGCTCAGCTTGCCGTCGATTTCCGTGTTATACTCGTCAGGACGGCTGACCAGCACCACCTGACCGTCAGAGATCACGAAGCCGTAGGCCTGCCGGTTTAAGTAGCTGGGAGACAGGGACGCCGCGTAAAAGGCCTCCCACAGCATATCGTCATAGAAGCCGATCTGCTGGTCCACACCCCTGGTTTCACCCCAGCTGTTCAGGAATACCATATCGCCTACGGGACGCTTGGGGTCAAAATAGTGCCGCTTGGCGCCGATGTCCACGTTGGACATACTGAGAATATTGAAGCGCATCCGCTTTCTGGCCTTCTGCGGGTAGCCGAAGGCGGCGATGGCTGCCACCTCCAGGGGAGAGTCGATGCCCAGCGCGTCCTTGACGGCCTTGCTGTCGGTGAAGGTCAGCCAGCAGGAGCCAAGACCCATGTCCTCCAGCTTCAGCACCAGATCCTCCATCATGTAGCCCGCGTTCTCATAGGCAAGCTCCGCCTGTTCGGACAGCAGCACCAGATACTGGGGCGCGCCGATGAGGAACTCATTATAGCCCGCCGCGCCCTCCAGCGCCTGGCGGGTATTATCGCCGAAAATCCACAGCTCCGTGGCAATATCCGGCGCCAGCCGCTGGCAGCCGGAGCGGTAGTAGCTTTCCAGCTCGGCACAGACGGCGTCTGTCACCTTCTTATCCGTAAACTGGCGGGCAGACTTTCGGTTCTGAATCAAAGCGTTGTAATCCATGGATGTACCCCCTTAAAAGATTTGGTATTTGTCATTTTCCATAAAATAGTACCGATTCCATGTCTATTTTTAGTATAGCGTAAACTAAATTCCCTGTCAAGGCTTGCAAATCTTTTTTCTTCCTTGCACGGGCGGGTGATAACGAGTATAATGCAGACATTATACAGAAAAGGAAGTATTCCCTATGGACAAATGGAAAAAATTCTTACAACGCAAGGACGTAGTTTTCACCCTCCAGCGCTACGGCATTGACGCTCTGGGCGCCATGGCCCAGGGTCTGTTCTGCACGCTTCTGGTGGGCACCATCCTCAACACCATCGGCAAGCAGTTCGGCATCGCCTTTTTACAGAACGCCATCGTCACCATCGGCTCCGGAGAGGGCGCGGTGAAGTATACCATCGGCGGTCTGTGCTCCGCCATGGTAGGCCCCGGCATCGCCGTGGCCATCGGCTTTGCCCTGCACTGCCCGTCGCTGGTGCTGTTCTCCCTGATTCCCGTGGGCTTTGCCGCCAACGCCATGGGCGGCGCCGGCGGCCCCCTGTCCGTGTACTTCGTGGCCATCGTGGCTGCCGAGTGCGGCAAGCTGGTATCCAAGGAGACGAAAATCGACATTCTGGTAACCCCCATCGTCACGGTGCTGGTGGGTATTCTGGTGGCCGATCTGGTAGCCGCTCCTATCGGCGCGGCGGCAGCAGCCGTGGGCACCTTCGTCCGCTGGGCCACCGTCCTGCAGCCCTTCTGGATGGGCATTCTGGTTTCCGTTGTCATCGGCGTCGCCCTGACACTTCCCATCTCCTCCGCCGCCATCTGCGCGGCCCTGAGCCTGACGGGCCTTGCCGGCGGCGCGGCGGTTGCCGGCTGCTGCGCCCAGATGGTGGGCTTCGCCGTCATGAGCTTCAAGGAAAACCGCTGGGGCGGGTTGGTTGCTCAGGGCGTGGGCACCAGTATGCTGCAAATGCCCAACATCGTAAAGAACCCCAGAATCTGGATTCCCCCTACGCTGGCTTCCGCCATTACCGGCCCCCTTGCCACCTGCCTGTTTAAGCTGGAGATGAACGGCGCCGCCGTGTCCTCCGGCATGGGCACCTGCGGCTTTGTGGGTCAGATCGGCGTGTACACCGGCTGGGTCAATGATGTGGCCAGCGGTGCCAAGGCCGCCATCACCGGCATGGACTGGGCGGGAATGGTTCTGATCTGCTTTGTGCTGCCCGCGGTGCTCAGCTGGGTATTCTGTGAGGTTCTGCGCAAAAAGGGCTGGATTAAAGAGAACGATCTAAAATTGGATCTGTAAAGCGGCAGGGCCGCCAGCCAATGCGTTACAAACCGGGTCTATTGACCAACACCATTGGGTGGGTAGCTCGGTATCGTTCCATGGTACAATACGTTTGGGAGGGGCGCTGCCCCTCCCGCTTTTCTTATCTTCCGAAGATTCTGGTCACATTTGCCAGAGACTGGGTGACTGCCGACAAATCCTTGATGGCCTTGTTCAGCGCGTCAAAGTCGATGCTGTTCAGCTTTTCCATGGTGGCTTCCAGGCTCTGCTGGCCGGTGGTCACCAGGCCCTCCACGCCGCCGACCATGCCTTGCATATCCACCTGAGCCAGCTGCGCGCTGGTCTGCTCCAGATAGTCCAGCACCGTTCCCACCTGGCTGACAGCGCCCTGGGCCTGTCCCAGAATGGTGTTGATCTGCGGCATCAGCTTCATCACCGCGCAGGTGAGCACCACCATGCACACCGCGCACACCAGCACCAGCCCGGTGCGGGCATAGCCGGAATATGTCTGCATCCGGCTGTTTTTCTCGATCTTCCGCAGAAGCTCCAGGGTTTCCTTATTTTCTTCCATAATATCCCAGCAACCTTTCCAATAGAATCTATTCTGCCCGTGCCCTCTTCCCAAAGAAGGCTTTGGCATTATCTTAGCACACACGGGTCTGCCGCGCAACCAAAATCCCCTCGGAATTGACATTTATCTTCCAATCATGTATAGTTATCCCATGTTATTTTTGGAAAGAGAAAAGAGGCGGATATCAACTTCTATGAACCGAAGAGAATCATTCCGGGCCATCTACCGGGACGGCTCCGGCTACCGGGTGTTTCTGACCTGTCTGCTGATTACAGGCCTGTCCTACGGCCTGTATAAGGGTATGCTGGACAATTATCTGGCGGAAATCGTGGGCATGGGTGAAATGGACCGGGGTATCACGGAATTCTTCCGGGAACTGCCCGGCATCGCGCTGGTGTTCATTCTGGCGGCATTTTATATGCTCTCGGCGGAGACCCTGTTCAAGGTCGGCGCCCTCATCATGCTGCTGGGCATGGGAATGCACGCGGTGCTGCCCGCGTCCAAAATTCTGGCAACGCTGGCCATCTGCACCTACTCCCTGGGCGAGCACATCCAGCTGGGCATGAAAAACACCCTGTCGCTGCAATACGCGAAACCCGGACGGGGCGGCGCGGCCCAGGGCGTTCAGAATTCCATCAATCAGATCGGTACGCTGGCGGGCTACCTCGTGATTGTAGGGGCGTTCTCCACGCTTTCCGGGAAGCAGCCCTATAAGCTGTTCTTCGCCCTGGCGGCGGTTCTGGCTGCCGTAAGCTTCGGATGTTCCCTGAAAATATCCGGGAAAAGCCAGACTGACGAGGCCAAACGCCGGTTTTACTTCCACAAAAAGTACAGTAAGTACTATATGCTGGAAATGTTCTACGGTGCCCGGAAGCAGGTATTCTTCACCTTCGGCCCCTATGTGCTGATTCTGTTCTACGGCGCGGGCGCCGCCACGGTGAGCCTCCTGTTCGCCGTCTCCGCCGTGGCCTGCTTCTTTGCCGCCCCCATGGTGGGCAGGATCATTGACCGGGTAGGCTACAAGACCGTCATGATCGCCGACACTTTGATTCTGGTCATTGTCTGCTTCTTTTACGGCTTTGCCCACCATATTTTCCCGAAGGACATCGCCTTCATCGTCTGCTGTGTCAACTACATTCTGGACGCTGTGATTTCCCTCGCCTCCATGGCCTCCAATGTCTATGTACAGGACCTGTCAGACAGCCCCGATGAAACCAAGGCCACCATTTCCACCGGTGTATCCATCAACCATGTGATCACCATTTTTATCGCCCTGTTCGGCGGCTGGATCTGGCAGACGCTGGGCATTGAGACCCTCTTTATGGTATCCGCCGTGCTGGGCCTGTGCAACAGCGCCTACGCCGCCACCATCAAAACCAGACAAAAAACCGCTTAAGGAGGAAATTCTTTGGAAATTATTACAAAAGTCAACGGTGCGCTGAACGCCTTTATCTGGGGCCTGCCCGCCATGGTGTGCATCATCGGCGTGGGCCTGTACCTGAGCTTCAAGACCGGCTTCATTCAGATTCGCAAGTTCCCCTACGCCCTGCGCTGTACCATCGGGCGGATGTTTAAGAAAAAGGAAGCCAGCGACGGCGCCATCACCCCCTTCCAGGCGGTGTGCACTGCCCTTGCCGCTACCGTGGGCACCGGCAACATCGCGGGTGTGGCAGGCGCTATCGCCATCGGCGGCCCCGGCGCGGTATTCTGGATGTGGATTTCCGCATTGCTTGGTATGGGCACCAAGTTCTTTGAGGTGACGCTGGCGGTTCACTTCCGGGAGCGCAATGACCGGGGCGAGCTGGTGGGCGGTCCCATGTACTACATTAAAAACGGCCTGGGCGGAAAATGGATGATTCTGGCCTACGCCTATGCCTTCTTCGGCGTGTGCGCCGTGTTCGGCACCGGCAACGCCACCCAGGTCAACACCATCACTGCCGCCATTGACGCGGCGCTGCTGAATTTTAACGTTTTGCCCGCCGCCAGTCTGCCCACCTGCAACCTCATCATCGGCATTGTCATCTGCGTAATCGTCGGTCTGATTCTCATTGGCGGCATCAAGCGCATCGGCAAGGTAAGCGAAAAACTGGTGCCCCTGATGGCTCTGCTGTACGTCCTGCTGGCGCTGGGCATCATCGTCATCAACGCCGATGCCATTCCCGCCGTATTCGCAGCCATTTTTGAGGGTGCTTTTAAGCCCTCCGCCGTCACCGGCGGCATCGTGGGCAGCTTCTTTATGAGCATGAAGAAGGGAGTGTCCCGGGGCATCTTCTCCAACGAGGCTGGCCTCGGCACCGGCTCCATCGCCCACGCCTGCGCCGATACCCGGGAGCCCATCCAGCAGGGTATGTTCGGCATTTTCGAGGTGTTTATGGACACCATCGTCATCTGTACCATGACGGCTCTCGTGATCCTCCTCAGCGGCGTAAACGTGCCCTACGGTCAGGCCGCCGGCGCGGAGCTGACCATCTCCGGCTTCACCGCCGTCTACGGCAGCTGGGTGTCCATCTTCACCGCCGTCGCTATGTGCTGCTTCGCCTTTTCTACTATCCTCGGCTGGGGCCTGTACGGCGCCCGGTGCGCCGAGTTCCTGCTGGGAAGCAAAATCATCCTGCCCTTCAACGTGGCCTACGCCCTCATCGCCATTGTGGGCGCCACGGTGAATCTGGGCCTTGTGTGGGACGTGTCCGACACCTTCAACGGCTTCATGATCGTGCCCAACCTGATCGCGGTCTTCGCGCTGGCGCCTACGGTATTCAAGATGGTAAAAGAACATTTTCGAGACAAATAAATAGCTTTCTGCCCGGGAAGATGACTTCCCGGGCATTTTTTACCGACAGAGCTTTGATACGATCTCGTGCATCTCTGCCTCGGAGGAGGCATGGCGCGCCCGTTCGATCAGAGCGTCCTTTTCCTCCTCCGTCAAGTTGGAGTAGGCGTTAAACGCCGGGGGATTCATGGCCAGGGCCATGCCAAAGCCGATGGGAATGCTGTTGTAATTATCCATATTTTCCTCCTTACGCCGCCGCATCCAGCATATTTTGAATATAAATGCCATACCCCGCCGTGGGGTCGTTGACAAGGACGTGGGTCACCGCGCCGATGAGCTGCCCGTCCTGCAAAATGGGGCTTCCGGACATTCCCTGCACGATGCCGCCGGTGGTTCGAAGCAGGTCAGGGTCTGTCACCTTCAGCAGGAAATTCCGGCAGTCTGACCGGGTTTGTGGATAGATTTTCAAAATTTCCACAGAATACTCCTGCACACGGTCGCTGGTCTGGGCCCGGATGGTGGCCGGGCCGGTGTGAATCTGGGAATACTCCGCCACCGGCAGCGCCTCCCCCCGCCAGCCACGGGGGGACACGCCGAAAACGCCCTGGGCGGTGTTGCGCAGCAGCGGGGCAATGGGCTCGATAGACCGGGCCGTGCCCTTCAGCTGCCCGGGGTCGCCGCTTTTGCCCTTTTTCACCTCCGTAACGGAGGCGTCATAGGCGCTGCCCCGGGTCATTTTCAGAAGTCCTCCGCTGTCGCAGACACCGTGGCCCAGGGCGCCGAAGGCCCCGGTGTCCGGGTCATACCAGGTCACCGTGCCGATGCCCGCGATGCCCTGCCGGAGATAGACCCCCATTCTGGGACCGTCACCGGTCTGGGTGGGCGTCAGGGTCAGCTCCCGCTGCTTGCCGCCCCTGCTGACCGTAAGATTCAGTTCCTTGTCTGCGGAATCCAGCGCGGCCCGGACATCCTCGGCACAGGTAATGGACGTATCGTTGATTTTTACGATCCGATCCCCGATTTTCAGCCCTGCGGCTTTGGCCGCCCCACCCAGCACATCATCATAGGCCGCCACCGTCACCGTATCATTGTATAATTGCAGACCGATGACCTGTCCCACCGGCACCAGACGCTGGGCCGCAAAGGCTTTGACCGGCAGCAGCGCCAGCAGCACAACAAAAATTGAAAGCCGCGAAAAATGCCGTTTCATGTTTCATCCCTCCTTTTTCTGTGCTTTCTTAATATGGCTTGCAGGAAGGAATGTAACCGCTGAAAAAGTCGAAAAATCAGGAAGGGACTGCCGTTATTGACAAAATTTGCCGCAAATGTGACTTCGTCACCTTTGCGGCAGATTTACCTATTGACAATGTAGGTAGGTGGTGCTATATTACCCATGGAATTACTAGGTAAATACCTTGGAGGAATACATTATGCGAGTATACGCCGACAACGCGGCTACCACCGCCGCTTCTCAGGTGGCCATCGACGCCATGCTGCCCTACCTGAACAAGGTCTACGGCAATCCCTCTTCCCTGCACTCCGTGGGTCAGGAAGCCAAGGAAGCTCTGGATGCCGCCCGGGCCACCGTGGCCCAGTGCCTGGGCTGCGAGCCGAGAGAGATCATCTTCACCTCCGGCGGCAGTGAGGCCGACAATCAGGCCATCATCTCCGCCGCCCGGTTTGGCGCGCGGAAGGGCAAAAAGCACATCATCTCCACCGCCTTTGAGCACCACGCCGTGCTGCACACCCTGGCCAAGCTGGAAAAGGAAGGCTTTGAGGTCACCTATCTGGACGTGAAGAACAATCACAATGTCTCCGCCCAGCAGGTGAAGGACGCCATCCGCCCCGACACCTGCCTGGTCACCACCATGTACGCCAACAACGAAATTGGCTCCGTGCTGCCCATTCCGGAGATCGGCGCCATCTGCAAGGAAGCCGGCGTGCCCTTCCACACCGACGCCGTTCAGGCTGTGGGCCACCTGAAAATCAACGTGAAGGAACAGAACATTGATATGCTGAGTCTGTCCGCTCACAAGTTCCACGGCCCCAAGGGCGTGGGCGCCCTGTATGTCCGCCGGGGCTTCCCTCTGGTGAACATCATCGAGGGCGGCGCCCAGGAGCGGGGCAAGCGGGCCGGCACCGAGAATCTGCCCGGCATCTGCGGTATGGCCGCCGCCATGAAGGACGCCTGCGATCACATCGATGAGAATATGCCGAAGGTCGCCGCCATGCGGGATCGGCTGATTGAGGGTCTTTCTAAGATTCCCCACAGCGCCGTCAACGGTGATCTCGTCCACCGTCTGCCCGGAAACGTCAGCTTCTGCTTCGAGGGCATCGAGGGCGAGAGCCTGCTGCTTCTGCTGGACGCCAACGGCGTGTGTGCCTCCTCCGGCTCCGCCTGTACCTCCGGCTCTCTGGACCCCAGCCATGTGCTGCTGGCCATCGGCCGGGTTCACGACGTTGCCCACGGCTCTCTGCGGCTTTCCCTGTGCGAGTACAACACCGACGAGGAAGTGGATCACATTCTGAAGGTGGTTCCCGAGGTGGTTCAGTATCTGCGGAACATGAGCCCTGTGTGGCGTGATCTGCAGACCGGCAAACGGGAATATATTCTATAATTATGCTGCGCGTAGGGGACGGCCTCCCGGACGTCCCATCGGCGCCAGCCGCATTTGACCACATGGCATCCGGGGCGTCGGGGACGCCGCCCCCTACGTTATCCACAGATTATTGTAAACAGGAGATTGAATACTATGGCACTGTACAGCGAAAAAGTTATGGATCACTTCATGCACCCCCGGAATGTGGGCACCATCGAGGGCGCCGACGGCGTGGGTGAGGTCGGCAACGCCAAGTGCGGCGACATCATGAAGATCTACCTGAAAATTGAAAACGACATCATCGAGGACGTGAAGTTCGAGACCTTCGGCTGCGGCTCCGCCATCGCTTCGAGCTCCATGGCCACCGAGATGATCAAGGGCAAGTCCATCCACGAGGCTCTGGAGCTGACCAACAAGGCCGTTGCTGAGGCCCTGGACGGTCTGCCCGCCCACAAGATGCACTGCTCCGTGCTGGCGGAGGAGGCCATCAAAAACGCCCTGAAGGACTACTTCGACAAGAATAACATTCCCTACGACCATGTGAAGTTCGAGGAAATGGATCACGAGCAGCTCCACGCTCAAGTTCACGGCGAGTAAACGCCTATGATCGTATCCACCAAGGGACGCTATGCCCTGCGGGTGATGGTACATTTTGCCCAGCGGGGCGGGGAGGAATTCATTCCCCTGAAGGAGATTGCCGAAGCTGAAGGCATCTCCCAGAAATATCTGGAATCCATTATGTCTACGCTTTCCAAGGCCGGCTTTGTGGACGCGGTTCACGGCAAGGGCGGCGGCTATCGCCTGAACCGGAAACCGGAGCAGTACACCATCGGCAGCATCCTCAAACTCACCGAGGGCGGCCTTGCCGCCGTGTCCTGCACCAGTCAGGGCGCCGCCGCCTGCTCGAGAACCCAGTGCTGTGAGGCAAAGCCCATGTGGGACCGGCTCGACAAGATGATCGATGATTTCTTTGAGGATATCACCTTGGCCGACCTTCTCAGGGATGGAAAATAGCCGATCCCATACCGGGGCGCACAATGAATCATAACAGAGAAAATCTCCCGCCGGACCCGGCGGGAGATGCTTTTTTGTGAAA
>JALFXH010000035.1 GCA_022786965.1 Clostridiales bacterium | reverse complement strand
GTCCTTCAGGGACAGGGGGTAGGAGTCGGCCTTGTTTCCCCAGCCGTATTTCAGCCGGCAGGGCTGGGCGCACAGGCCCCGGTTGCCGCTGCGGCCCCCGATGACGGAGGAGAAGAAGCACTGGCCGGAGTAGCACATGCACAGGGCCCCGTGGCCGAATACCTCGATCTCGATGGGGGAGTGCTGGCAGATGTAGGCGATCTGGTCCCGGCTCAGCTCCCGGGACAGCACCACCCGGCTGACGCCCAAATCGGCGCACAGCTTCACCCCGTCCAGGGAGTGGACGGTCATCTGGGTGGAGCCGTGGACGGGAATGTGGGGGGCGATCTGGCGGCACAGCTGCACCACGCCCAGGTCCTGCACGATGAAGGCATCAATATTATTCTGAGCGGCGTGGCGGATCAGCTCCGCCGCCTCCTTCATTTCCCGGTCGGAAACCAGGGCGTTCAGGGTCAGATGCACCTCCACGCCCCGGACGTGGCAGTATTTCACCGCGTCCACAAGGGTCTGGGGGGTGAAGTTTTTCGCGCTCTGTCGGGCGTTCAGGTTGCCGACACCCAGGTACACCGCGTTGGCGCCGTTCTGCACCGCGGCCCGCAGGGCTTCCATAGAACCGGCGGGAGCCAATAATTCCAGCATAGTCTTCTCTCCATAGCGTAATTTACCAGATTACTGAGCGCTGCCGGTCGGGCAGGCCCAATGGTGTAACGACTACCGCCAGCGTCCGTAACGCATTGGCTGGCCGCCCTGCGGCCTTCGCATACTCTGGCATCATATACTTGCGCACAGTATACCATAACCGGCGGAAAAGTTCCAGTCCCAACGGCATAATTCAAGAAAAATTCAAGGGCTGTTCAGAATTCCACGTCGTAGGGGGCGGCGTCCCCGACGCCCCATAAGGGAGACTCACGCCTTCACGGGAGGGACGTCGAGGACGCCGTCCCCTACGGAAGAAAAACCCGGTGCCTTTATAAAGCACCGGGTTATCTCACTTCATAAACTTATCAATGGCCTGACACAGATCGTCAATGGCGTCCGTGTCTCCGGCGGCAACGGCATCCACCATGCAGTGCCGCATATGATCCTTTAAGATCACCTTGCCGGTGTTGTCCAGAGCGGAACGCACCGCTGCAAGCTGAATCAGAACTTCGGAGCAGTCGCACCCATCCTCCACCATCCGTTTCACCTTCTCCAGATGGCCGATGGCCCGGGACAGACGGTTGATGACCGCTTTCTGATTTTCGTGAACGTGACCGTGGGTGTGGGCAATGCCGTGGGCGTGAAGGTAGGCGTGGTCGTGCTCATGCTCGTGCTCGGAGTCGTGTTGGTGAAATTCGGACATACGCCGCCCTCCTTTATCGTAGTAAAGTGTATTATACTACGTCAGCGAATCTCACGCAACCCCCCAAGGGGGATATTTTGACGAAAATAAATGTTTTGACATGGGCATAATTTGGTACTATAATATAGAAAACCAAAAGGAGGACTTTCCAATGCATATTGATCACGATCATACCGGCCTGCCTCATGAGCATCATGAGCACGCTCACGAGCACGCCCATACCCACGAGCACACCCACGACGGCGTGACTCACTCCCATGAGCATACCCACACCCATACCCACGACCATGAGCACCCCCATACCCATGACCACATCCACGAAAGCGGCGCGGAGCATACCCACAGCCATGGCTGCGCCGGAGAGTGCGGCAGCTGCCAGAGCCAGTGCGAGCACACCCCCAAGGAGGAGCTGATGGCCCTGATGAAGTACATGGTTGGCCACAACGCCGCCCATGCCAAGGAGCTGGCCGATCTGGCTGCTAAGCTGGACCAAACCGGCGATCACACCGCTTACGAGCAGGTCATGGCCGCTGTGTCCGACTTCGAGAAGGGCAATATGCGGCTGAGCGTGGTTCTTGCCAGCATGGAGCACGAATAAGGAGCGAATACTATGTGTCTGTCTACCGTATACAAGAACACCTTAGCGCCGGAAATGGTGATGATGAGGAACGTCATGCGCATTGAGTGCAAGGACGGCGTGGTGATTCTCACCGATCTGATGGAGCGCCAGATGGCCGTGGAAGGAACCCTGGAAATGGCGAACCTGGTGGACGGCGTGGCCGTCATTAAGGAAGCGGCGGTGTAAGCGCTTCCGTAGGGGATGGCCTCTGGACATCCCGGCGGTGAGGGGTTCCATAACTCGCGAAACCCAAGGCGAACTGGAACGCAGTGCTGTCGGGGCGTCGGTGACGCCGCTCCCTACGGGGGTATGTTGTTCAAAATTTATTTGCAAATCATTCTCATTTACTTCTTGACAATGGTTTAGGCATGTGGTATACTCAAGCTGTAAATGAGAATCATTCACAAATACTGCCAGGAGGTGTCTATGGAAGCTGCGAAGCAGTTCCGCAAGCGCAACGCCATCCTCGCCTGCCTGCAAGGGACCACCAGCCATCCGTCGGCGGAAATGGTGTACGAGATGCTGCAAAAGGAGCATCCGGACATCTCTCTGGCCACGGTATACCGCAATCTGGCCCGGTTCAAGAGCCAGGGGCTGGTGAGCAGCGTTGCCACCGTCCACGGTGTCGAGCGGTTCGACGCCATGACCCATCCCCATGTGCACTTCATCTGCAGCGGCTGTGACGCGGTTATGGATCTGCCGCAGATGGAGATTCCCGAAGACCTGAGCGCGGAAGCGGAAGAAATTTCCGGCTGCCAGATTCAGGGCTGCCGCCTGACCTTCACCGGTCTGTGCGAAAAATGCGCAAGTAAGTAAAACCCAAAAAATTATTAAATTGGAGGAATTTATTATGAAGAAGTTTGTCTGCCCCGTCTGCGGTTACGTCTACGAAGGCGAGTCCATCCCCGAAGGCTTCAAGTGCCCCGTCTGCAAGGTCGACGGCTCCAAGTTCAAGGTCATGGAAGAGGGCAAGCTGGCTGCCGAGCATGAGTACGGCATCTACGCCAAGACCGTGAAGAACAACCCCGACATCTCCGACGAGGACAAGAAGTTCATCTTCGAGCAGCTGATGGCCAACTTCAACGGCGAGTGCAGCGAGGTCGGTATGTACCTGTGCATGGCCCGTATCGCCCACCGCGAGGGCTACCCCGAGATCGGCCTGTACTGGGAGAAGGCTGCCTACGAAGAGGCTGAGCACGCCGCCAAGTTCGCGGAGCTGCTGGGCGAGGACCTGGAGCCCAACATGAAGGCCACCACCAAGGACAACTTGGCATGGCGTGTTGACTGCGAGTTCGGCGCCACCGCCGGCAAGTTCGACCTGGCTAAGTGCGCCAAGAAGAACGGCCTGGATGCCATCCACGACACCGTCCACGAGATGGCTCGCGACGAGGCCCGTCACGGCAAGGCTCTGAAGGGCCTGCTGGAGCGCTACTTCAAGTAAGCGGCGAGCCGCCGCTGGCAATGGCGTGACTTCGGATGGCCTGTAGTCCAACACCATTGGGGGTCACCCGATTCGATACATTGCCATTTACCTGCCGCGGTAGTGGCGTCAGCGGCAAGCTGCCGCTGGCAACGGCGTGACTTCGGATGGTCTGTGAACGAACACCATTGGGGGTCACCCGGTTTGATACCGTGAACTGTAGGGCGGGGGCTTGCCCCCGCCGTCTGCGAAGCAGAATTACATAGTTTTCAGAAAAGGAGTCAATTGCTATGAAGTACGTTTGCAATGTCTGCGGCTGGGTCTATGATGAGGACGAGGCTGGCGTGAAGTGGGAAGATCTGCCCGAGGATTTCGCCTGCGAGCTGTGCGGCGTGGGCAAGGACGAGTTCAGCCCGGAGGAGTAAGCCATGAAGATTCGGATTAACAAGGATGTTGTGGAGTTCACTCCCGAGCACGCCGCCGAGGCTGCCGAGCTGGAAGCCCTGTGGGTGAAGATGGGCAACTGCGTTGGCGGCAGCAAGGCGCTGTCCCCCATCGGCGTGTATGTCCCCCGCGAGAACAAGACCGCCGTGTTCCATATTGATGGTCTGACCGAGCAGGAAGCCAAGGAAGTGCCCGTGATTCGCGCTCCCTATGACACCGATGTGTACTGCGTCACCTGCAACAAGACTCTGCACGTCAAGGCTGGCGAGCCCATCCCCTTCTGCTGCGGCAGACTGATGGAGATTCTGGACTAATCGAATATCCACTGAGGGAGCGGTTTTTTCCGCTCCCTTTCGCTTGGTTAACCAATAGAATGCCGGTGTATCGTAATACGCGATACACCGGCAATTTCGGTATGTTATGAATCCTGAATATCCGCCAGGAGCATGGTGTCGTTGATTTGATCCTGATAGGTCAGGAACCAGGAATCCGCTCCCTCGTTGATAACAGCATAATCCCCCTGCCGCAGCGGTGTCCGCTGGTAAGACCAGATGACGCCTCGGGTGCTGAAGTTATCCGGCGTACCCGCTGAGGAAGGATAGCTTGTGTAGAAGGGACCCAGCTGCGAGCTTCCCTCTATGATCAGTCGATCCGGTTCTTCCTCTGGCGCGAAGCCTGTGGGCCAGTAGCTGAAATAGATCCAGCCGGAATCCACATCCCGAGGGCGGCAGCGAATACCGGTATGTCCCTCCACCGTATAGGGAACCTGCTCATAAATCCAGCTGTCAATGAGATTCAGCTTCATAGAAAAATCGCCATATTGGAAATCCACGGGGGTCTGCCAGTTGTATTCGCCGCCAACGGTGTAGAAAATCACCGGAGGTTCCTCCCAGAAGCTTTGCAGAAACTCTGCCAGCTTTTCATCCTGAATCACCCACAGACGGGCATTTTGCAGATATTCCGCGAACCGGTCGTCGTACTGCTGCGTTTGGGAGGTAAGGAGCATTTCCGTCTGATCGCCTGTCCATCGGATAACGGCAGCCAGATCATTCGTTCCATCCAACAGCTGGATACTGCAGCCGGTTCCCCTAAAATCCTGGGCGATATCCCGGAAATTACATCCCTGAACATTCCCTCCCGGCGTAATCGCCTCTTTCGGAATCCCGTTTAGAATCGTCAGCAGCTTCCGTAGCGTCTCCTGAGAAATTGCCCCGTTGGTGCTGGAGGAATGGGTACCGGTTTCCGTTTGCTCGTATTCCAGGATCGCGTAGGCTTTTGCGGAGCGAATCGCAAGCGGCGTAATTTGGGAGGTCCACTTCCAAGGCGCATCCTCCGAAGCAAAGGGAGTACCGCTGGTTTCTCGATCCAGTACGCAGTCTGTAAGCTGGGCTAAAAAGCTCCGCAGCGGTTCCGGATTGGAGGGGATATACCCTTCCTCGCTGCCGTCCTCCCAGATCATTGAGCCATCCTCCAGCACATTCACAACCCGATATCCAAGGGCGTAGGACACCTTGATGGGAATGCTGTTCATGTAATTCGCCTGCGCTTGGGCAAATTCCTCCGCGGAAGCCTTGACCACATGGCCTTCCAAATCATTCAGAAGGGACTTCATGACGGGAATCTGCTGGGCATTCAGGGTTGTGAGCCTTCTGCCACAGGTCCCAATCCCGGTAATCTGACGGGTCAGCGGCAGATACGCTTCTTCCAGAGGCAGCGCTTCCATTCCATTTGACGTCAGGGATACCTGCCAGCAGGACACGACACCATAAGACGCATTCTCAGGAAGCGTCCGTTTTACTAAGAACAGATGATCCTTTTGCGCCACAAGCGTATTGAAAAAAGCGTCATCCTCAGGCAGGCTCAGCTTCTGTCCGGCTGCCGGATCATAGCCCTGCACCCAACGGTGTTCACTTTCATTGACAACCGCGTACACCTCGCATATTTTGTCTCCATTCAGGTCGGCAAAGGCCACACTGCGCACATCTCCGGAAAACAGGGTTTCTCCGGTACGCGCGTTCCGTAGCCCCCATTCCCCATCCTCGCCGATGCCGTACTCCAGGAAGATTTCTGCCTTTCCGGGGACACGAATGCTGGTTTCATTCTCCCGGGGCATTTCCGCAGATTCATCATCCGTATTGCGCCACATATAGACACCGCTGGTTTCTACCGAAAATTCCAAAGTATCTTCCCGGTTTTCGCTGGCTTCTTTGTCGGTGTAAGTCAGCACCATCCGATAGTTACCCGGCAGCAGAATCCCGAAATTCTCTGACCAATCCACCTGCCAGCCCTTTTCAGCGGCAGTCAAAGAAATGCCAGTCTCCCCCTTCGGCTGTCCCAGCATTTCCACTGTTTTCCCTTGGCCGTCCCCATATTCCAGTTGGCAATTTTGAATTTTCAAATCAGAAACCGCGGATTTCGGTTTGCATTCCAGAAGCAAACCTTGGGGTGTTGTTTCTGCTGCCTTGAATTCAATTTCTCTTTTCGGACTTGTCAGGAAGCACAGGGCAATGACGCATCCCATGACCAGTGCGGTGACGATGACCCAGAAGGCGGGCTTTTTGTAGTTCATTACACCTTTGATCCGCTCTTTGACTCCAACTTCTCCAAAGGCCAGCGGGCAGGCGGCAATTCTGCTTCGCTGGACGCTGCAATTCAGAAGTGCCGTGGAGTAAGCCCGGCGGCCGTCAATCGGCATATCCCGAATCACTTTTTCATCGCAGGCAGCCTCGATGTCCCGGCAAAGCAGGATGTAAGCGATCCACAGCACCGGATTGAACCAGTAGATGCTGAGCAACAGGTATCCCAAGGGCTTCCACCAATGGTCATGTCTGCGGATATGGGCCCGCTCGTGGGCAATGACATAGGGAACGTCTTCCGCGTCCATGCGGGTAGGCAGATAGATCACAGGGTGAATCAGGCCCAGCACAAATGGCGTATCCACAAACTCGCTCCGCTTGATGCCGTTTCCGATCGGAATAGAAGTTGCTACCGTTTGTTTCAAAAGCAAATAGCTTATCAAAACGTACACGAGCATCATTCCAAGGCCCACGAGCCAGATTCCGGAAAGAATGGAAACCCATGTCTGTGTCGTGCCAGGCGTCGATTCCATTGGCCGTTCCAGCACGACATTCCCGCCGGAATCAAGGATCTGTCCTTTGCCCTGCGGAACCGGGCCTTTCTCCAGAACAACGTTTCCCGAAGAATCGATGATTTCTCCTCTGCTCTGGACTTCTGAAATTGTTGTCGTTTCAAATTTGGTATCCGGAACCAGGCTGAATGCACTTTCTATGGAAAACGGGCAAAGCAATCTGAGCGCCACAAGCGCCCACAGAAGACAGGAAATCCATTTGGGAATCCTGCGAAAAAGGAATCTGACAGCCAGGATGACAAGAACAAGCCAGCTGGCAGTCATACTCATATCCACAAGGTTTAAGAATAAAGCTTCCACAGCGCAACCCCCTTACCGCTCAATGATCCGACGGATTTCTTCGATCTCAGCATCACTCAGAGACTGACGACGTCCAAAGGCAGCAATAAATGCCGGCAGAGATCCCTCGAATTTCTTATCCACCATTTCGTCCAGTTCACTGAGCTGTGCTTCCTCCTTGGAAACGATGGAGGTCACGATTGTGTTCTCATTCTTGATGACGCCTCTTTCACAGAGCCGTTTGATAACGGTATAGGTAGTCGTCTTGGACCAGTCCAGCTTCTCTTTACAGAGCTTCGCGAGTTCTGTGCTTTTGATAGGCTCGTTTTCCCAGAGGATCAAACAGAATCGGTACTCACTCTCAAAAATTTTCGGTGTCGGCATGGTACGCCTCCTTGGTCTAATGTATTAGTACAAAATCATTCTAACACATTAGACCTTCTGCGTCAATAGGATGGACACACAGTTCGCGCTTTTTTATGGACGAAGGTCGCACCTGTCTGCCCAGGATGGATATATAGGGACAGATTGTTCCTTTTTTGTGGAATTTTCGAAGGCAAAATGACCCATGTTGTCCCTGTCCCATCCAACTTCTCGCTTATTTATCTACAAAATATAATGAATTTCTATGAATTTCTCACAACTTTTCGATTTTATTTGAAAATCAATTGACAAAATTCTTTATATGGTATAATCTTATCGTGTTATCATATTCATAACCGCTTAGTACCGGCCTAGTGCCCCTGTATCGGGTATGAGATGGTTTCTGTTCAGATGCAGTCCATCCGTTTTCTGTTTGAGGAAAGGAAGTGCGCGGTTATGTATAAACTTTGTATCACGGAAAAGAGCGCGAAAAATCAGTTGGTACTGGAGCAGGCCTTCCTGGGGCTGGCCCTCCAGAATAATTACGACGATATCACCATCAGCGACATCTGCCGGGAGGCTGGGCTGTCCCGGAAGGTGTACTACCGGCTGTTTGAGAATAAAAACGATGTGCTCTACGCACTCATCGACCATACCCTGGGAGGCATTGAGGCCTACGAGCCGGACATGGAGCCGCTGCACCGGTTCTTTTCCTACTGGAAGGGGCAGAAGCCTCTGCTGGACGCCCTGGAACGAAGCCAGTGCAACGCCCTGCTGCTGGACCGGGTGGTGCGGTTCGTGCTGACCTACAACCCATCCACCCTGACGGATGTATACCCGGGGCTGCTCAGCTGGGATCGGGATACCCAGATCTTTTTTATCGCCGGCCTGTTCGGCATGATGCTGGACTGGCACGTCCGGGGCTATGACAGCCCTGTGGAGGAGATCAGCCAGTCTCTGCAGAAGCTGCTGTCCGAACCCCTGCATCCCTACGGTTAATACCCCGCCCGGAAGGAATCCCCTTCCGGGCTTTCTCTCGTCATGTTCGCCAAAGGCAGACGCTTGTCCGCTCCGGAATTGCACAATTGTGAAAAATTCCATAATTCAATTGAAAATACGGCGATTTTGGTATATAATATATGTTGATGTGTAATAGTCAATTCATATAGTTTGGAGGCTGCCATGAATACACAAATGGCGACAGATGAATACATCCAGGCCCTGAAGGCCGGTCAGAAAGAATACAAGGAACTGACCGCCGCCGGCAAGCCCGCCCATCCCGCTGTGCTGGATGAGCTGCTGCCGGAAAACACCGCCGAAACCGTGGTGGATGTGGGCCTTATCGAGATTCCCGCGGAGCGGATCGTGGGCACCAAGTCCGCCGGCCGCATCACCGCCTTTACCCCCACTTTTAAGCCCCTGCTGGACCCCAAAAGCGAATTTGCCATGAAATGGGTCAGCCTGTGCGCCGCCCATCTGGGCGATACGGGCATTACCGACCCCATTTTGTGCTACGAATACCTGGGTAACTTCTATGTACAGGAGGGCAACAAGCGGGTCAGCGTGCTGCGCTACTACGACGCCCCCCGGATTCCCGGCAATGTCCGCCGGATCATGCCCCCCATGTCCGACGAACCCCGGATTCGGGCCTACTACGAATTTCTGGACTTTTACAAGGACGCCAGGGTCTACTGCGTCCAGTTCCGCCGCCCCGGCGACTACGCCAAGCTTCTGGGCCACCTGGACAAGAAAATGGGCGACCCCTGGACGGAAGACGAGCGGCGCACCTTCCGGGCCTACTTCCACTATTTCCGGGACGCCTACCTGTCCATGGACGCCCGGAAAGAGGATGTGCTCCCCGGCGAAGCATTGCTTCTGTGGCTGGAGCTGTATCCCTATACGGACTTGGGGAAGCTCTCTTCCGCGGAGCTGAAAAAGAGCGTTGCCGCCCTGTGGGATGATGTGATCAGTTCCACCAAAGAGGACGCCGTCAAGGTGCAGACCAAGGCCGAGGACGACACAAAAACCAATCTGGTCACCCGTCTGGTCTCGGGACTGGACACCCTGAATGTGGCCTTCATCCACCAGCTGAACCCCGGTCAGAGCGCCTGGGTGCTGGGTCACGAGGATGGCCGGGCCCACATTGAGAAGGTCTTCGGAGACAAAATCGCCGTGCGCAGCTACTTTGACGCCAACAACCCGGAGGCCGCCGAGTCTAAGATCGAGCAGGCCGTGGCCGAGGGGGCGCAGGTGGTCTTTACCACCGCTCCGCCCTTAAGCACCGCTACCCTGAAGGCCGCTGTGAAATACCCCAAGGTGCGCTTCCTCAACTGCTCCGTGGATCAGGCCTATTCCAGTATCCGCACCTACTACGGCCGGATCTATGAGGGCAAATTCATCACCGGCGCCATCGCCGGCGCCATGGCGAACGATGACCGCATCGGCTATATCGCCTCCTACCCCATTTTTGGTGTGCCAGCATCCATCAACGCCTTCGCCCTGGGCGCCCAGATGACCAACCCCCGGGCACAGATCGAGCTGCGGTGGTCCTGCGTGGCAGGCACTCCCCAGGCGGACTTCCTGGCCGACGGCATCCGGGTGGTGTCCAACCGGGACACCCCCACCCAGTCGAAAATGTATCTGGACTTCTGCAGCTACGGCACCTACCTGATGGACAGCCGGGGCGGCCTCATCTCCCTGGGCAGCCCCGTGTGGGTCTGGGGCAAATTCTACGAATTTGTCATCCGCAGCATCCTCTCCGGCGGCTGGAAGCGGGACAAGACCGACACCACCGCCCTGAATTTCTGGCTGGGCATGGACAGCGGCGTCATCGGCGTGGAGCTGTCCGACAAGCTGCCCGAGGGCCTGCGGAAAATGGCGGATCTGCTGAAAACCAACATCGCAAACGGTCAGCTTGACCCCTTCTTCCGCCGGATTGTGGCCCAGGACGGCACCGTGAAAAACGACGGCACCGTTCATTTCACCCCCGAGGAAGTGCTGCACATGGACTGGCTGTGCGACAACGTGGTGGGTTCCATCCCGCCCTTCGAGGAGATTCTCCCGATCGCCCAGAAGATGGTACGCCAGCTGGGCATCTACCGGGATTCCATTCCGCCGGAAAAGGAGGCTGTTATCCGTGAAGATTCTGGCCATCTCCGATGAGGAGTGCCCAGCCCTCTGGGATTTCTACACCCCCGGACGGCTGGATGACTATGACCTGATTATCTCCTGCGGCGACCTGAACGCCAAATACCTCAGTTTTCTTGTGACCATGGCCAAATGTCCGGTGCTGTATGTCCACGGCAATCACGACGTAAACTACGATCAGGTGCCCCCGGAGGGCTGCGACTGCATCGATGGGCACATCGTGGAGTACAACGGCATCCGGATTCTGGGTCTGGGCGGCTGCCGGCGGTATCACCCCGGCCCCCACCAGTACTCCGATAATCAGATGCGCAGGCGCATTGCGAAGCTCAGCTGGAAGCTGAGGCGCATGGGCGGCGTGGACATCGTGGTGACCCACGCGCCCCCGGCAGGGCTGGGGGACGACGAGGACCCGGCCCACTGGGGCTTTGACGCCCTGGTGGAGCTGATTGAAAAATACCACCCCCCGATTCTGGTGCACGGCCATGTACATACCTCCTACAATCACCAGATTCCGCGGGAAATCGAGCATCAGGGTACCCGGATTCTCAACGCCTGCGAGCGGTATGTCTTTGAAGTGGAGGATCGCCCGGTTAAGACGAAAAACCTCTACCAGGTCATCTACAAAACCCGCAAAAAGCAGGACAGCCTTTCCGGCACGACCCTGCGCTGAAAGGAAAAACGCCTATGTTTACCGGTTTTACCCCGGAAACCGTGGATTTTCTCTGGGGAATCCGCATGAATAACAACCGCGACTGGTTTTTGCAGCACAAAAAGCAGTACACGGACAGCCTTTATGAGCCCATGAAAGCTCTGGGTCAGGCGGCATTCGGGCCCTTTCTGGAAAAGCCCGGCAATATTCTCAAGGTCAGCCGCATCTATCGGGACGCCCGGCTGCACCCGCCCACGCCTTACAAGGAGAGCCTGTGGCTGTGCATCCGGCAGGAGGTGGACTGGTGGGCGGAAAATCCCTGCCTGTACTTTGAGATCACCCCGGAGGGGGCGTCCTACGGCTTCTTCTACTGGAAGCCCCGCACAGCGGTGCTGGAGGATTTCCGGAACCGGATTTCCGCCAGACCCGAGGAATTCCTGAAGCTGATTCGTGACACAGAAGAAGCCGTAGGCGTTCCCGTCACCGCCCAGTGCTACAAGCGCCCCAAGACATCCGAGAATCCGGCTCTTGCTCCCTACTTTGCATGGAAGGGAGAAATCGGCTGCACCCGCAGCCTTGAGCCGGGTGAAAAGCTCTTCGGCCCCCAACTGGAGGACGAAGTGAAGGACTTTTTCGAAAAGCTTACCCCGCTGTACGAATACTTTAATCAATACGTCGTATGACGCATCGTAGGGCGGGGTCATGACCCCGCCGACGCACGAATTCTGTGTGACAGGATTGCTCGTTCATGTACGTTCTGTGTGCGTCGTTTTTACCCCCTACTATTTTCAACCTGTTCGGCGGAGTCATGACTCCGCCCTACGATAACTAAAAAACGGAGAGATAAGAAGAATATGAAGAACACAATTTTCACCGGTATGGCTACCGCCATTGTCACCCCCATGGCTTCCGACGGCTCCATTGACTACGAAGCCCTGGGCCGCTTTATTGAATTCCAGATTGAGAACGGTATCAACGCCCTGGTGGTCATGGGCACCACCGGCGAGAACGCCACCATCGAGCCGGAGGACCAGAAGAAGGTCATCGCCTACACCGTGGAGAAGGTCGCAAAGCGCGTTCCCGTCATCGCCGGCACCGGCACCAACAACACCGAGCACGTTCTGCACAACACCAAGGCCGCCTGCGAGGTGGGCGCGGATGCCATTCTGGTTGTAACCCCCTACTACAACAAGGCCACCCAGAACGGCCTCATCAAGCACTTCACCACCGTGGCCGACGCTTCCACCGTGCCCATGATCCTGTACAACGTCCCCAGCCGCACCGGCTGCAGCCTGCAGCCCAAGACCGTGGCCAAGCTTGCCGAGCATCCCAACATCGCGGCCATCAAGGAAGCCACCGGCAACATGGCCCAGATGGTGGAGATCATGCACCTGTGCGGCGACAAGATCGACGTGTACTCCGGCGAAGACGCTCTGACCGTTGCCATGATGGCCATGGGCGGCAAGGGCACCATCAGCGTGCTGAGCAACGTGGCTCCCAGGGAGGCCGTGGCCATGACCGACGCCTGCAAGGCTGGGGATTACGCTGCCGCGGCGAAAATGCAGTGCGACCTGCTGCCCCTGATCAACGCCCTGTTCAGCGAGGTAAACCCCATCCCCGCCAAGGCCGGCACCGCCGCTCTGGGCTTCGGCACCGACACGCTCCGGCTGCCCCTGACCCCCATGGAGGATGCCACCAAGGCCGTTCTGCTGAACGAGATGAGAAAGCTGGGGATGAACGTATGAAGGCAGTAATTTGCGGCGCCAACGGCGCCATGGGCAAGCTGATCTGCGGCATCCTCGGTGACGAGGTTGTGGGCAGAGTCAGCATCGACGGAGAGAACGGCGTCCCTAAGACCTTTGACGAGCTGGGAGCTGTGGAAGCCGACGTGGTGGTGGATTTCTCCCACCACACCGCAATTTCCGGCGTTCTGGCTTACGCGAAAAAGATCGGTGCGGCTGCCGTCATCGGCACCACCGGCCATACCGAGGAGGAAAAGGCCCTGATTTACGCCGCCGCAAAGGAGATTCCCGTATTTTTCAGCGGCAACATGAGCATGGGCATCGCGGTGCTGTGCCGCCTTGCCAGGGAAGCTGCCAAATACTTCCCCGACGCGGATATTGAGATCGTGGAGGCCCACCATAACCGGAAGGTGGACGCTCCCAGCGGCACGGCACTGATGCTGTTCAATGCTGTGAAGGAGGTCCGGCCTAACGCCTGGGCCAACTGCGGCCGGTCCGGCGAGTGCAAGCGCACGAAAGACGAAATCGGCATTTCCGCCCTGCGCATGGGCACCGTGGTAGGTGTCCACGAGGTGATTCTGCACACCGGCACCCAGCAGCTGACCCTGAAGCACGAAGCTGTAACCCGGGCTATGCTGGCAGACGGCGCGGTGGATGCCGCCCGGTTCATGCTGGGCAAGCCCATCGGCCTTTACAATATGGAATCCATTCTTGGATAATGCCGTAGGGCGGGGTCATGACCCCGCCGACCCGGTTGGTAATTTACGCAAGTAAAAAAGACGCACACACTGCATTCCCGGCAGGACGGTGCCTGTACAGGGGAATCAATGCGTCGGCGGGGTCATGACCCCGCCCTACAATCATCCTGAGGGGGCTGTTTTATGACCGTAACCTACATGAACGGCGCGGGCAATGACTTCATGGTCATCGATGCCCGGGGGCAAAGCCTGGATTTTTCCACGCTGGCCCTGGAATTATGTAAACTAACCGGCGCCGACGGCTTTATGGCGGTGGATAACTCCGACAAGGCGGATTTTAGGCTCCACTTCTACAACGCCGACGGCTCCCGGGGGGAGATGTGCGGCAACGGCGCCCGGTGTATCTGCCGCTACGCCTATGACCACGGCATTGCCGGGGAAAACATGGTGGTGGAGACCGACGCGGGACTGGTTCCCGGCAAGCGGCTCAGTGAAACCCAGTACCGGGTGAAGCTCAATAACCCCGGCGTTCTGGATCTGCGCCGCAAGGGGGATATCGCCTATGTGGAGCTGGGCAATCCCGGCGTGCCCCATGCCGTGGCGGAGTACCAGGGCGATCTTTGGGCAGATGCCGATGCTCTGCGGGAGCAGATGCGGGCGCTGCGGTTTGATTCTGCCTTCCCCAAGGGCGCCAATGTGAATTTCTATCAGGTTTTGGCTCCCGGCGAGGTCAGAATGCTGACCTTCGAGCGGGGGGTGGAGGATTTCACCCTGGCCTGCGGCACCGGCTGCGGCTCCACCGCTTCTGTGCTATGGCTGAATGGAAAGCTGCCCCAGAATACGCTGACCGCCCACAACCGGGGCGGCACCCTGAAGGTGACCATTGGCGGCGAGGGGGAGACCATCACTTCCATCGAGTTGGAAGGCCCCACGGAAGTAGTCAAGGTTTTGGAAGTCTGACGTCAGGAGGCAGCTAATGCAAATCCCCAGATTGTACATCGTCATCCCCTGCTATAACGAGGAGGCGGTGCTGCCCATTACCGCGCCCCAGTTCCGGGACAAGCTGCTGGCCCTGTCCCGGCAGGGAAAAATCAGCCCGGACAGCCGGGTGCTCTTCGTCAACGACGGCAGCAAAGACAATACGTGGAATCTCATTTGTCAGCTTGCCAAAGAAGACGAGCACTATATGGGCATCTGCTTGAGCCGGAACCGGGGCCACCAGAACGCGCTGCTGGCGGGCCTGATGGAGGCCAAAGACAAGTGCGACATCACCATCTCCATCGACTGCGACGGTCAGGACGATATTAACGCTATGGACGCCATGGTGGACGAATATCTGTCCGGGGCGGAGATTGTCTACGGCGTGCGCAGCAAGCGGGATACCGACACCTTTTTCAAGCGTTTTACCGCCGAGAGCTTCTACAAGGTCATGAAGTGGATGGGCGCGGACACGGTGTACAACCACGCGGACTATCGTCTGGTGTCCAGCCGGGCGTTGAAGGAGTTCGCGAACTTCCGGGAGGTCAATATTTTCCTCCGGGGAATGTTCCCGCTGGTGGGCTTCAAGAGCACCTGCGTCTACTACGAGCGCCATGAGCGCATTGCCGGGCAGAGCCACTATCCCCTGAAAAAAATGCTGGCGCTGGCCTTTGACGGCATCACGAGTTTAAGCATCAAGCCCATCCGCATCATCACCGGGCTGGGCGTGTTCATCTCGCTGGCAGCTTTCGCCCTGATCATTTACGCGCTGGTGTCCTATTTCACCGGCAACGTAGTCAGCGGCTGGGCCAGCTCCCTGATCGTCACCTGCTTCCTGGGGGGCATCCAGCTGATCTGTCTGGGTGTCATCGGCGAGTATGTGGGTAAGATCTACATGGAAACCAAGTCCCGCCCCCGGTTCATCATCTCCGATCGGACAGAGGTCAAAAAGTAAAAAGTGCCATTACGGACCAATGTCACTGGTTTGTAATGGCATTTTTTCAATTCATTTCCTCCGGAAGAAAGAAATTCATGACACCTTAAGCAAACCTTAAACACCAGGCAGTTGATTCCGACAGAAAAAAACCGTATAATACAGTTAATACAGTGAATGACTCTGGAGGTTATCGGATATGAAACGGAAATTTGCCGGGCTGCTGGTCTGCGCCCTGTGTCTGACTCTTTCCGCCTGCGGCAGCAGCGCCACAGCGGTGTATGTTCAGTCGGTGGAACGGCTGGCGGCTATGGGGGGCATCGCCCCCGGCAACCGCTTTCTGGGAATGGTGGTGTCTGAGCACACCGCGGAGATCACCCGGGACGCGGATAAGACCATTGCCGAGCTGCTGGTGAAGGAAGGCGACGACGTAAATGAGGGCCAGGCCCTCTTCAGCTACGACACCGAGGAATTGCAGCTGAATCTGGATAAGAAAAAGCTGGAATTGCAGCAGCTGAAGAGCAGCATCGAGACCTATAAGCAGAAAATTGCCACGTTGGAAAAGGAGCGGGACACCGTCAGCGGCACCGCAAGGCTTCAGTACACCGTGGAGATTCAGTCTGCCCAGGTGGACCAGAAGGAAGCGGAGCTGAAGCTGAAAACCAAGGAGGACGAGGTGAAGAAGGCCCAGGAGCTGCTGGACAACTCCACCGTGGTGTCTCCCATCACCGGCCGGGTGCAGAAGATCAACGAAAATGACACCACCGGCTCCGACGGCAAGCCTGCCGCCTACATCGTCATACAGCAGTCCGGCTCCTACCGGGTCAAGGGTGTCCTGGGTGAGCTGCAGCGGGGAAGCCTGAAAGAAGGCGACCGGGTGAAGCTGGTGCCCCGGACGGAGGACAATACCGTCTGGACCGGCAGCGTCACCCTGGTGGACTACGAGAATCCCTCCCAGGGCAGCGAGACTGACCGCTACATGGGCATGGCCAGCGATGAAATGAGCACCGCCAGCAAGTATCCCTTTTATGTGGCGCTGGATTCCACCCAGGGCCTGATGCTGGGCCAGCACCTGTACATCGAGCTGGACACCGGGGACGACGCCCCGGGGGTGGGCATCAGCGGCGCGTTCCTGTGCTATAACGAGGATGGCTCCGCCTATGTCTGGGCAGAAAAGGGCGGAAAACTGGAAAAGCGGGCCGTAACCCTGGGGGAGTACGACCCCATGACCGACGTACAGAAGATCACAGAGGGTCTTTCACTGGAGGACTACATCGCCTACCCCGACCCGGAACTGTGTAGAAGCGGCGTTCCCACCACCCACGACCAGCCGGTTGCCGAGACCGAGCCGGTCATGGAGGAAGGCGGTGGAATGTGATGCCCATTCTGGAGCTTAAGGACATCTGCAAGGACTACCAGCAGGGACGGGAGCCTGTGCGGGTGCTGAAAAATATCAATCTCACCGTGGAAAAGGGGGACTACCTTGCCATCATGGGCCCCTCCGGCTCCGGCAAGACCACCTTGATGAACATCATCGGCTGTCTGGACGTGCCCACCTCCGGCAGTTACATCCTGGAGGGCCGGGATTTGAAGGACTTAAGTGACGACGATCTGGCGGAGGTGCGCAACAAGCACATCGGCTTCGTCTTCCAGTCCTTCCACCTGCTTCCCAAAATGGAAGCCGTGGATAACGTGGCTCTTCCTCTGCTCTACGCCGATGTGCCGTTAAAGGAGCGGCGGGCGAGGGCGGAGGAAGCGCTGAAAGCCGTGGGGCTGGGAGAGCGGATTCACTTCCTTCCCAACCAGCTTTCCGGCGGACAGTGCCAGCGGGTGGCCATCGCCCGGGCCATCGTGGGAAATCCCCAGCTGTTGCTGGCGGACGAGCCTACCGGCGCGCTGGATACCAAGGCGGGCAACCAGATCATGGAGATTTTCCGCCGTCTCAGCGGCGAGGGCATGACCATCATCATGATCACCCACGAACCCTCCATCGCCGCCTGCGCGGACAAGACCTACCGCATTCTGGACGGCGAGCTGAAAACCCAGGAGGAAAATGATGAAAAAGCTTAACGCGAAGTCGAAAAAGACCGTGATTTCCGTCACCGCGGGGGTCGCGGCAGCGGCCATCATCGGCGGGATTGTCTTTGGCCTCCGGGGCCGGGGGGAGCCGGTGGGGGTGTACTCCTTCTCCATGGTGGGCATGACGGAATTCTGGGGCGACAATCAGGAGAGCTACGGCCCCGTTACCACCGACCGGATTCAGACGGTGTTCCTGTCCGACACCCAGACCATCACCGAGGTGAAGGTAAAGGAGGGGGACGAGGTCAAGAAGGGCGACGTGCTCATGACCTACGACACCACCCTGTCGGAGCTGCAATTGGAACGCAAGCGGCTGGACGTGGAGAAGGCCAACCTGCAGGTCCGGGAGGCCCAGGAGGAACTGGCCCGGATCAATCAGCTGAAACCCATGGAGAGCGTGGATGATGTTGTGGAGATTCCGGTGGTGAGTACGGACTATGGCAGAGAACTGAGCGGAGCCTACGAGATTGCCAATCCGGACGAAGAATATGACGGCAGCAGCCCGGAAAAAGCGGTGATCTGCTGGCTGAAGGACAGCACCCCGGTGAACAACGCTCTGCTGCGGGAGTTATACTACCAGGCGATGATGAACCAGATTGCAAACGATGAGCGCGTCTCTTCCAGCGGTTCTGCCGAGCCGGTTCCCGAGGAAGAAAGCAAAGACGAGGAACTGCTGCTGGAAGAGGAAACTGGAAATACAGATAACAACGAGCCGAATGACGGGAACAAAAATGAGGATGTAAATAACGATCAAGAACAGGGAAATGACTCCGACGAAGCGGACGATACGGAAGTTCTGATACAGGAACCCCAGGAAAACACCCCGGAACCGGACGCGTTCACGTTGTTTGCCATGCGCGCGCCTACAACATTGAGTATTTGGACGGATGTCAGCAAAGAAGGAATGGTCCAGGTCTATGAAGGGGATGCGGTGACATTGACTTTCACAAGCTCGGTCACAGATTGGGAGCATAGCGATTATGTGACTTGGAGTCTAACTTCAAATGGCGGTCCTTTGCGGGGTTACCCGAACGGGAGGGGCTATACCGTTTCTGGTATCACCAACGCCGCCGGACAATGGGAGTATACAGTAACCGCAAAATATCAGGTGGATGGAATTCAGCCCCTGACGGCTTCCCGTAATTTCAAGCTGAACGTTATTCCAAAGCCCACGGAGGATACTGCGGAGGTCAATAGCTTCTACACAATCCTGAAAGTGACAGCGGAGAATAAGGAAAAAGCGCCCTGCACAACCTGGCAGGGATTGAAAGTCACTGTCTACGATGGCGGCGGCTTTGGCTTCTCCTTCTGTGATGTGCCCAGTCAGGAGTTCTTCTTCCCGGAGGAAGCGGACGACGACTACTCTGCCCCTGAAATTGACTACGGCAGCGGCATGACGGCGGCGGAGATCGCCAAGCTGTGCCGGGAGCAGGAGAAAAAACTCAAGGAATTGACCGCCGACGCCGTGATCACCCAGTCCGAGTATAACCTGATGCTGCGGGAGTTCAGCGACGGCTGCATCCGGGCCACCCTGGACGGTGTGGTGGTTGGCCTGCTCACGGAAGAGGAGGCCCGGCAGAATAAGCTGCCTATGCTGAAGGTCTCCGGCGGCGGCGGATTCTACGTCCGCGGCAGCGTCAGCGAGCTGGAAAAGGACAAGCTCAAGCCCGGGCAGGAGGTGTCCGTCAACGACTGGAACACCGGCATGATGTACACCGGTACGGTGGAGTCCATCGGCGACTTCCCCATTCAGGACGAGGGCTGGAACGGCATGGGCAACCCCAACGCCTCCTACTACCCCTTCCGGGTGTTTATCGACGGCACCGCCGACCTGCAGGAGGGAAGCTATGTCAGCGTGACCTACTCCGCGGCGGAGGCGGAAAACGGCATCTATCTGGAAAACCCCTTCCTCCGCACGGACGACGGCGATCCCTACGTCTACGTCCGGGGGAAAAACGGAAAACTGGAAAAGCGGACCGTCACCACCGGCAAGTCCCTGTGGGGCAGCTACACGGAGATTCGCAGCGGCCTCACCGCCGATGACTATGTGGCCTTCCCCTACGGCAAGAATGTGAAGCCCGGCGCGGCCACCCAGGAGAGCGACCTGTCGGCGCTGTACGGTTACTAAGGAGGCAAGGTTATGCGGGAAAATATCGGACTTGCCTTTCAGGGCATCTGGGGGCACAAAATGCGCTCCATTCTGACCATGCTGGGCATCATCATCGGCATCGCCTCCATCATCACCATCGTGTCCACCATTCAGGGCACCAACGAGCAGATCAAGGAGAACCTCATCGGCGCGGGCAACAACGTGGTCACCGTCCAGCTGAACAAGGAGGGCCGGGTCTACGACATGAGCTGGAGCCCCGTCCCCGAGGGGGTTCGGTGCATCACCGAGGAGACCCGGCAGGATTTGGAGAAAATCACCGGTGTGGAACGGGTGTCCCTGTATCATACCCGGAGTTATGTTGACCAGCTCTTCTACCAGAATACCCAGTTTAACGGAACACTCTACGGAATCGATGAGAATTTCCTCAGTGTCTACGGCTATCAGGTGAAATCCGGCAGGGGATTCACGGACAGTGATTATGTAAACTATAGAAAGGTGATTTTGGTGGATACCGGCGTGGCAACCAACCTGTTCGGCGGCGTGGACCCGGTTGGAAAAACCCTGGAACTGCAGGGGGATGCCTACATCGTGGTGGGCGTGGTTGCCCAGTCCAAGGAGTTCGCTCCGGTGATCAACTCCATGAAGGATTACCAGCTTTATGTAAACCGGTCCGCCGGAAGCGTCTACATTCCGGACAGCCTGTGGCCCACAGCCTACCGCTTTGACGAGCCTCAGAGCGTGGCCATCAAGGTGGAAAATACCGATGCCATGACCACCGCGGGCAAGGAAGCGGCAGACCTGCTGACGGAAAAGCAGATTCTGGACACCACCGCCAAGCTGGACTACCGCAGTCAGGATATGCTGGAACAAGCCCAGCAGCTGCAAAAAATGTCCCAGGCCACCAACAGCCAGCTGATCTGGATCGCCAGCATTTCTCTGCTGGTGGGCGGCATCGGTGTCATGAATATCATGCTGGTGTCCGTCACGGAGCGAACCAGTGAAATCGGCCTGAAAAAGGCCATCGGCGCCAAGAAAAAGCGGATTCTGCTGCAATTTCTCACGGAATCCGCGGTGCTTACCAGTCTGGGTGGCATCATCGGCGTGGTCAGCGGCGTGATTCTGGCCCAGGTCATCTCGAAAATCATGCAGATTCCCGTGTCTATCAGCGTGCCCGCCATCGGGGTAGCGGTGGTGTTTTCCACCCTCATCGGCGTGGTGTTCGGAATGCTGCCCGCCATTCAGGCGGCAAACCTGAACCCCATTGAGGCCCTGCGGCGGGAATAAGGAGTTTTTATGGAAGAAAAATTCATCGCGGCCTGGGCATCCGCCCGGGAAAAAGCCGCCGGACTGGGCGTGAAAATGCGCCCCGTGGCGGCGGAGGAAGCTATGAAAGCCGCCCACCGGTGCCTATCCGGCAGGCGGCTCAGCGACGGCTTCAACGCCCTGAAGGACAAGGGCCATCTGGAACTGTCGCTGGAAGCCCTTGCCATCGACAAGCGCTATACGCAGCTGTTTTCCGACGAGGAAGCCAACGAGGCTCTGACCCGTCTGCTGGAAGCAGGATACAAGTTCTGATATCATGTATCAAAAAATAGTATGTCATTCCGAGAGCGCGGTGCAGCCGTGGCAATCCACTTGCCAAGGATATAATAAAATAGGAACTCCATAGAACCGGAAAAGGACAGGGCTTGCCCCTGTCCTTTTCAGATTGCCGAAAAACTATGTCATTGCGAGCCAGCATGTATTTTGTAAAGGAAGGTTTTACCCCCTTCGCAAAATACACATAACTGCGGCTCATTTGTGGTGAATTGAAATGCAGTTTTGTGGGAAAGGAGATTTTTCATAAGCTGCAATCATCATCCACGAAAGGAGTCTGCAATGAAATTGTATTTGAAGCTATGGATGGGACATATCGGCAATGTGGGGATTTCTTGATCCCAGAGATAGCCTTACCCGACACGCCTGGAAACCCTCTTGGAAAATATGGTCGTATGCGCCAGCGCTACCTGAAGGAGCATCGCAGTGCTCTTTATACTATTTCTTAATAAAACACTTCGAATAAACGTAAAGATATGCTATACTATATATCTGGGTGATAAATATGGCTTCCAGATATCAATTCAGTGAAGAAGAAATAAAAGAAATTGAGCGGGTACGCCGGGGCAATAAGGATAAAAGAGCCGAGGCCAGATTGAAAGCGCTGGAACTGCGGGCCAAAGGTGCCAGTTCCAAGGATGTGGCTGAGGCAACGGGTTTCTGTTCGGCCTATGTGAGCCAGTTGGTGGCAAAATATAGGAGAAACGGGCTTGAAGCAATTTCCGGGAATCATGACGGCGAAAATCATCGCAATATGAGTGTGGAAGAAGAAGCTGCTATTCTGGCTCCCTTCAAAGCGCGTGCGGAAAAGGGCGAGCTGGTAGAAATCAGCGAAATCGCGAGAGCATATCAAAGCGCAGTAGACCATCCAGTCAGTAACGGTCAAATATACTTTGTTCTGCACCGCCATGGATGGCGGAAGGTAATGCCCCGCAGCAGGCACCCCCAAAAGGCCAGCGAAGAGGAAATCGCGGCCTCAAAAAAATGAATAACACCGTGAAAGAGCTGGAAGTTATCCACAGCGGGAAGAAAATTCGTCTTATGTTCCAGGATGAGGCCGGATTTGGTCGAATCAACATGTGCCCTGCCACGGTAGAGCCGTTGACCGGTGACGGATGCTTTCTCATCATGCCTTATTGCAATACAGTGCGCATGAACATTTTCCTCAAAAATTATCTGAACGATTTTCCGACGACATAATTTTGCTCTGCTGTGACAGTGCTGCCTGGCACAAATCTGGGGGATTGGAATTACCAGAGAATATTATCCTTTTCCACATCCCTCCGTATACGCCCGAGATGAATCCCATTGAACAGATTTGGAAAGAGATCCGAAAGCGCGGATTCCGTAACGAGATTTTTGCCACATTGGAAAAAGTTGTTGACCGTCTGCGCGATACCATCTGCTCCTTGTTTAACAACGTCATTTCCAGCATTACTGGCAGAGAGTGGATAATTGAAGTTTTTAATTTAGAATTAGTATCAGAAACAGAATCCTCTTCTGCCGTACATAAAAATCGTGCCGGAGATCTCTCTCCGACACGACTTGCGATCATTTGTGTTTTGTCTCTACCCCAACTATTGACATAGAACCTGATTGCAGCCGTGGGCGGAACAACGGTCTAATTACCATAAAACTCCAGAAACTGCTTCGTTTCCGGTTTGGTAGGATGATACAGCAGCTGCGTGGCTTCGCCGGCTTCCAGAAGCTTCCCCTTATGAAAATATAGGGCCTCGTCAGCAACCCGCCGGGCCTGCTGGAGAGAATGGGTGACCAGAATCAGAATACATCCCGTATCCTTTTCGTATTTCAGAATCAGCTCCTCCGCGGCGGAGGTGGTCTCCATGTCCATGGCGGCGGTGGGCTCATCCAGGATTACCACATCATACCGCTTCATCATCAGCCGGACCATGGCCATCCGGGCGGTCTCACCGCCGGAAAGCCTGTCAGCCCGCTTGTCTTGCAGCGCCGTCAAGGAAAGCGCCGCCATCAGAGCGTCGGCCTGTTCCGGGCTTCCGCCGGTCAGGAGGATGTTCTTTTTGACGGTCATTCGAAAGGCGTAGGGCTTCTGGGGAAGATAGCCCACGCTGCCGGGAATTCGGCATTTCTGGTCCGCCGGGAGAACGCCCGCCGCAATGCGGGCAAAGGTGGACTTTCCGCTGCCGTTGGCGCCGAGAATGGCATAGATTTTTCCGGGTTTCAGCGTAAGACCCGGAAAATCCAGCACCTTTACGCCGTCATAGGTCTTGGAAAAAGCGGGAAGGTTCATCGGCTCAGCCTCCTTTGCAGCCCAGAAATCACAATGTTCACCAGCAGGGACACCGCCAGCAGAATCATACCCAGGGCGATGCCCAGGGAAAAATTGCCGCGGTTGGTGTACTGCATGATGGCGGTGGTCATCACATTGGTCTTCCAGGAGATGGCGCCGCCCACCATGGACACCGCGCCCACCTCCGCGATGGAGCGGGCGAAGGCCAGAAGGTAGGCGGAAAGGATGGAATACAGGCACTCGTTGCACAGCAGGCCAAAGGTTTTGACCTGCCCCAGTCCAAGGCCCTTTGCCGTCTCCCGGAGGTTGGGAGCAATCCCGGAGACATAGGTCTCCATGGTTCCGATGACGATGGGCGTGATCAGCGCCACCTGGGCCAGCACCATGATCTTCACCGTGAACAGCAGCTTCATATGCCGCAGGGGGCCGACCCCGGAAAACAGCATATAAAAGAGCAATCCGCAAACCACCGGCGGCATTCCCATCAGGGTTCGGTTGATTACCAGCAGAATTCCTCTGCCGGGAAAATGGCAGTCACCCAGCCAGATACCCAGCGGTACCCCCAGCAGGAGGGCGATCAGGGAGCTTTGCAGGCTCATCCGGGCGGTAACGCTCAAAATATTCAGAAGCTCAGCATCTGCCGACAGAATCAGCGCGATAGCCTTTTGCAGCGCGGTACCCATTATTCACGGCTCCCTTCTTTGGAAAATCCCGTGGGGATAAAACCCCACGGGATACAGTTTACTCGAATTTTGCCAAAAAAGCAATTCTTATTCCATGACACCGCCGCCCGCGACGAAGGTCAGGAAGGTCGCCTTATCGGTGAGAATGTAAGCGCCCATTTCCTCAGCCATCACCAGGCACGCACCCATTCCAGCGTTGGCGGAGGTGTACCAGTCGGTGTAGTTTACAAAGGACTCGGGCTCCTTGGTGATACCCAGGGATTCAGGCCACAGGCTCAGCTCCTTGGTGTGGGTGCCGGAACCGTCGCCACGGGAGATGAAGGGGTACTTGCCATCAGCGATGGCGGCGAAAGCGTCCAGAACGGAAGCGCAGTCCTTGACGCCGGCGGGGTCGGCAGAGGGGCCGCACAGCACAAAGTAGTTGTACAGGAAGGAAATGCGCTCACTCTCGAAGCCATCCACGGTGCGGGCGAAGCCCTCTTCCACGAAGGCCTCCTCCTGGCTCTTGGAGTGGACCAGAATCAGGTCGGCGTTGCCAAACTTGGCGGCGCTGATGGCCTTGCCGGTACCGGCGGACTGAACTTCCACGGTGTAGCCGTAGGCATTCTCAAAGATGGGCAGCAGATAGCCCAGCAGCCCGGAGTCCTTCACGGAAGTGGTGGTGGACAGGCGGATGGTCTTGGTCTCCTCGGTGGCAGGGGCGATCTCGCCGGTGTAGACCGGCGCGCCGTCCTTCACATAGAACAGGTACTCGCCATATTCTTCAAAGCCGTAGTTACCGGCCAGATCCAGGGTTTCCTGGGTCAGGAACCATTTGATGAGGGCGTCAGCACCGGCGGTATTCACCGCCACATCAGAAACAGCGTTGCCGTCAGCATCGGTGAAGGGCGCTTCGGGATTCACAGCGAGAAGCGTATAGGTGTTGAGCATCTTGTCATCGGCTTCCTTCAGGATGCAGGTGTCAACAACAAGGCCGGCCTCAGTGGGGGCTTCCGTAGGAGCCTCGGTGGGGGCGGCGGTGGGAGCGGGGGCCTCGGTTGGAGCCTGGGTCTCGGCGGGCTTCGCCGCGCCGCAGGCAGCCAGGCCCAACAGCATGACGCAAACCAGCAGCAGGGACATCAATCTTTTCATGTTTTTTCCTCCTATACTAACAGAAAAAGACCAGCCAATTTCCGCACCAACAGAGGCACAGCTGCCTGCGCCTACACAATGGTGTTTGAAAAGAGGCTCGTCCACCGCTTTGCAAACTATGGAAATCTGTCATTTTCACGGAAACTGACGGATCATTTGCCCGTACTATAGCACATTTGACATAGGAATACAATAGAGCCCATGCCAGACTGTGCGAAATGATACGAAACCACACGAAATCGCGTTTCGTGCTTGTTTACACGTTCAGCCGGGGTGTGGTAAGATACTCCCGGAGGGGATGGTATGCGAAAAGAGGATATTTGGGCGGTGGACTCCGGCAGAATCCGTACCTTTTTTCAGGAGCAACCGGATATTACACAGACGGAATCCGGCTTTGTGTTCCATAGCTGCCGCGTGAGCGTGACCGCGTTGGAGCCACGTCGGATGGCAGGGATGACGCTGCCACAAACCCGGATCGTCTTTGAGGGAGAAGAAGGGTCTGTGATTCCTATTTATCGGCGGTTTCTTCTGCGGTTTCTGTCCGCCGGAGGTTGAGAACCGCTGTCATTCCGGCCCGGATTCCCTCTGCCGTCACACCCTCCACCATGGAATGTATGGTATTGCAGTTTCCGCACAGGTGCAGCCAGGCAGGCGTTCCCAATCCCGCGATCAGGGCACGGTCCGGGCGCAGTCCCGCCGCAACCAGCAGTGTGCGGCAGGGAAGGTACTCCCCGCCGGACAGGCAGCAGCCTTCCAGCTCGCTTTTCCCCTTGACCATTTCGATGGTCTGGGAGCAGATAAGGCGGATGGGAAATTCCGTCAGACACCGGCGGTTTCTTAACAGCCCTCCGCAGACGGCCTTTTTTTCCACCAGCGTGACGGCAATACCCAGCGACGCAATCTGCGCGGCCATGATCAGTCCGATGTCCCCGCTGCCCAGAATCACCACGGGGCCTTCCGGGCGGAAGCCGTGCAGATTCATCATTTCCTGCATCTGCCCCGCCGTATAAATCCCTTTGGGCCGGGTCCCGGCAATGGGCAGGGCGCCCATGGGTATCTCCCGGCAGCCCGCGGCATAGATGAGTTGGTCAAAGGAAAGGGTTCGTCCGCCGGACAGGCGGGCGATTTTCGTTTCTTCCACGGAAATCACCGTTGTGCCCGGAAACAGTCTGACTTCCCCTGGAAAGTCCCGCAAAAGAGCGGCGGTGTATTCCGTCCCCGTAAGGCCCGGGCCAAAGCCACAGTGGGCGCATTGCAGCAGAACACCGCCCAGCCCGGGCTTTCTGTCCACAAGGGCAACGCTGCCGCAGCCTGCCCCCACGGCAGCTTTGGCGGCGGCGATGCCTGCCGCACCGCCGCCGATAATCAAAATATCATAATGCTCCATGGCGGGCTTCCTCCAGCAGTTTTTCGATGGCAAAGCCGCACCGGCTGCCCTGGCAGGCGCCCATGCCGCTGCCCACCCGGCGTTTGACCCCATCCACCGTCGTCGCGCCACGGCGAATCGCTTCCAGAATCTCAGCCCGGGTAACACCCTCGCACTGGCAGACAACATCTTGATCGTCTGTTTTTGGGATGGCTTTCCGGTGGGGGTCAAAGCCGGGATTGGATTCGGCATTCAGGAACCGGGCGGTTTTTTCCGCCAAATAATACCCCAGCTGGTCAGCACAGGTCAGACCGGGAGTTTTGATACCGATGAGGCTGTAAAACCCCGGTTCCGGGTTTTCAATGCAGAAATCGTGAAGGCTCTCCCCGTTTTCCCGATAGGGGTTGGGCCGGACGGCGGCGAAGGAGCGGATGATCTGGCTTGTGTCCAAATCAGGAAGCAGGTCTTTCGCGTCCCTTTTCAATTCCATCAGCCCCTCCACAGTGGTGGCAAAGGGGGTAGAAATGGGCTTTCGCACCCCGCTGAGCAGGAGATTGCCCTCCACGCAGGGGATGGCGGTGATGCCCTTGCCGCAGCTTTGGGCCTGATGGAAGAGAATGTGCTCCGGCTTCCGGGCCAGCGCATCCAGCACCAGATACTCCGCCCCGTCCCAATGGAGCCGGACAGAGGGCGGAAACAGCAATTCCTGCACCCGGTCGGCATAGAGCCCCCCGCAGTTGAGCACCGCTTTGCAGGAAATGTCCTCCCCACTGGTTTTCAGGAGATAGCCGTTTTCTTCCTTTTCAATGCCTGTGATAGTGGTATTCAGCATGGGAACCACGCCGTTTTTCACGGCGCTTTCGTAGGCGGCGATGCCAAGCTGCCAGGGATTCACTGTGCCGGTGGTTGGGGCGTACAGTGCGCCCTTCACACCGGGTTTCAGCATAGGCTCCATCTGCTCCGCTTCCCGTCCGGATAGCAGACGTAGGCCGGGGACACCGTTTTGCCTGCCCTGCTCCATTTTTTTGCGGAGCCGGGGCAGAGTTTCCGCGTCATAGGTCACAAGCAGCGAGCCGCAGCGGTTGAAAGGAACCTCCAGTTCTTCGCAAAGGGCATCAAAGCCTGCGTTGCCCCGCACCGTCATTTCCGCCTTCAGACTGCCGGGCCTGTTGTCGTAGCCCGGGTAGACGATGGCGGAGTTGGCCCGGGTGATGCCGGTGCACACATCCTCAGCCTGTTCGATGAGCACGGCGGAAAGCTTCCAGTGCATCAGGTTCCGGGCCGCGAAGCAGCCCAGGATTCCGCCGCCGATGACGGCGGCATCCACCTGTCTCATACGGGGATCACTTCACCGGGGTTATCCACCGTATAGCCGCCCAGAGACAGGAGCTTCTCCCGGAACCCATCGCTTTTCAGAATGGTCAAAAGCTCCTGAACCATGGGGGTATCCCAGGCGTGATCGGGGATAATCAGGTCGTATTCCTCGATGCAGATGGGAATAAAGTCCAGATCATAGAGCTTGGCCGCGGAATAGATGCCCATACCCGCATCGGCGCTTGAGCTGACAATCTGGGCAGCAACGGAGGTGTGGGTCAGCTCCTCCCTGTCATAGCCGTAGATGGCGGAGGTATCCACATTCTCCCGCTTACACAGGTAGTCCGTGAGAATCCGGGTGCCGGAACCCTTCTGGCGGTTTACATAACGCACAAAATTTCCGGTGATATCAGAGAATTTCTGAATATTCAGAGGGTTACCCTTGGCAACCATCAGGCCCTGCTGACGGCCCACGCAGGAAATCAGGCGCACGCCGCCCTTGGGGAAGTATTTCCGAATGAAGGAACGGTTATAGCTGCCGTCAGCGGTATCCAGCAGGTGACAGCCCGCCGCATGGGCTTCACCCCGGCGGATGGCCATAATACCGCCCATGGAACCCACATGAGAAGAACTCATGTACAGTTCGGGGTTTTCCAGATGGAGCATATCCGCCAGCTCGTCCAGCAACGGGTCGTGGCTGCCGATAACCACCAGGGTATTCTGGAGCTTGTCCATGGAGCTGAGGAGCCGCACATTCACTTCCGCTCCCGCCTCAAATCCTTCCAGTCCTTGCGGCACTTCCAGAATGCCGTCGGCCTTCATAAAGGAGGAAACCACGCCACTGCCCCGGCTCAGGGGGGAGGCCATCAGCCTGCCGCCTACACAGCCCATACGGACACGGACAAATTCCTGGTATTTTAGACCCGACACAATCGGACGGGTCAGAGTCGCAGCTGCGTACTGCGCCGCCGCGGCGGGTACTGTCAGCCAGTGGTCGATTAGGGGCTTCAGCAGCTGCTCGATGACGATGATGCCGGAGACAGGATAGCCGGGGACGCCCAGGATCACCTTCTCCCCCTGACAGCCCAAAATCGCAGGCTTGCCGGGCTTGATGGCGATGCCGTGGTACAGCACCTCCCCCAGCTCCCGGATGACCCTGGCGGAAAAATCCTCCCGCCCGGCGGAGGAACCGGCGTTGAGAATCACCATGTCGCATTCGGACGCGGCCTTGGCAACCATGGCTTTGATTTGATCGAATTTGTCGGGCACGATGGGATAGACCACCGCTTCCGCGCCCCACTGACGCACCATGGCGGAGAAAATGGAGCCGTTGAATTCCAGAATGTCGCCGGGTTTCGGGTCGGTGCAGGGCGGGATGATCTCGTCTCCCGTGGGGATGATGCCCACCACGGGTTTACGGATGACCTCGATTTCCAGCACGCCCCCGGCGATCATGGCGCCGATGGCGGCGGGAGAGACGGTCATGTGGCTGGGCAGGATCATTTCTCCCGCGCACACATCCTCGCCGATCTGGCGGATGTGCTGCCACGGCGCGGCGGCGGCATGGATGGTGATGGAGCCGTCTTCATTTTTGACGATGTCCTCCACCATAATCACCGCGTCCCGGTCTTCGGGAATGGGGTCACCGGTGTCCAGCACGACAAACTGCTCTGGGCTTAAGGTCACGGGGGTGGTCTCCGTGGCGCCGAAGGTGTCCTTGGCGTTCACAGCTACGCCGTCCATGGCGCTGGCGGCGTAGTGGGGGGCGCAGATGTGGGCGTAGACCGCCCGGGCCGTCACCCGCCCACAGCTTTCAAAAACGGGGATTACTTCGGTCTTGGGGCCGAAGCCGTGACTTTGAAGCCGTGCAAGATAGTCTTCCCGTGCCTGGCTCAGCGGCACATTGGTCAAATATTCAAATCCCATAGGTATTACACTCCCCCTGTAATGGTTACCTGAATTTCCGCGTTTTGCGGCAGCCCCTCGCAGTCCCGGTCAATGCAGAAATAGCCGTCAGCCCCTGCCAGAGTGGTGATGAGACCGGATTTGCCCCGGATGGGCTGGGCGTACAGCTGCCCGTCTCTTCTGGTCAGACGGCAGCAGTGATACTGGGCTCGGCCGTGGTTGGCGCTGATGCTCTCCGTGACACGGGCGGTGACGGTGTAGGCTGTCATGTCCCGGCCGGTGAGCCTGCCGAGCAAGGGCTGAACAAACAGTTTTGTGATAAAGTAGGCCGCCACGGGATGTCCCGGCAGACCCGCAACGGGCTTTTCCCCGGCCTTTCCCAGAATAGTGGGCTTTCCCGGCTTGATGGCAATGCCGTGGAGCAGAAGCCGCCCCACCGATTCGATAATCCGGCAGGCGGCGTCCTTCACGCCCACACTGCTGCCGCCGGACAGCAGCACCGCGTCGCATTCCAAAACCGCATTGTTGACTTTTTCCGCCAAAAGCGCTTCGTCGTCGATGACGATGCCGTAGTTATTTACATAACATCCGAAGGCGGTGAGCATGGCTTCCAGCATAGGACTGTTCACGTCCCGCACCTGCCCCGGGCCGGGCTGCACCTCCGGAGGTACCAGCTCGTCTCCGGTGGAAATCACGCCAACGGTCAGTTTCTTCGCAACCTTCACCTCTACCTGTCCGATAGCAGCCAGGGCTCCAATGTCCGCGCTGGACAGCACCCGGCCCTTTCGCAGAATCACCTTGCCGGGATACACGTCATCCCCCCGAAAGATCATGTTCATACCTGGGGCGGCAGGCTTGGCGATACCGATGGTGCCGTCGCCATAATCCTCGGTATATTCCAGCATCACCACGCTGTCGGCGTCCCGGGGGACCGCGCCGCCGGTGGGTACCGCCACGCACTCGCCCTCATTCAGGGCAAAATCCGCGCCCTGGCCCATGAGCACCGTGGCCTGCAAAGGCAGAATCGCGGGAATGGCATCACTGCACCCGAAGGTGTCGCTGGCCCGGACGGCAAAGCCGTCCACCGTGGAGCGGTCAAAATCCGGCACATATTCCCGTGCCGCTATATCCTCCGCCAGAATCCGCCCCATGGCGTCACGCAGGGGTACGGTTTCCGTCCGCTCCAGCGGTGCAAATTCCGATTCAATCATCGCCAGAACCTCTTCCGGCGTCTTTACATACAGCATATCAGACCTCCATAATGATCCTGCCCAAATCCCGGTAGTCGTTGCCGGAGAAGGGGGCGACCTCCCTGCGGAATACAGGGGAAGAAAGGATTTCAAGCATTTTGATGACCGCCGGATTCTCCATGGAATCCTTTCGCAGAACCAGATCGTACCGCTCCTCCAGCAACGGGATAAAGTCCAGATTCTCGATCTGCCGGGAAACCCGCTCCGTTCCGATGGCCATGTCAGCATCCCCTGCCGCCACAGCCGCCGCCATGGTCAGGTGGGAGCTCATGAGCTTGTCATAGCCCTTAACCCGCCCGGCGGGAATGCCCAGGGCTTTCAGCTGGGTATCCAGCAGAATCCGGGAAGATGAACCCACCCGGCGGTTGAGGATGGAAATATCCGTCCTGCGCAAATCCTCCCAGCCTTTGATTTTCTTTGGATTACCCTTGCGGACATAGAAGCCCTGGGTGCGGTAGGACAGATTCACCAGCACTGCCGGAACGCCGGGCATCAGGCTGCGCACAAAGGAGGCGTTGCATTCGTGCCCATCGTACAGGTGGCAGGCCGTGGCCTGTACCTTTCCCTGATACAGGGCAAGCAGCCCCTCAAAGCTGGACAGATAGGTACGTCCCGCGTTCACGCCGACCTGATGCAGGTAGTTCGCCAGAATATCCAGCACCACGTCCTGCCCGGATAGAATCAGCTCCGGGGCCTCCCCTGGCTCCGGAGTCAACAGGGTGGAATGGGTATCGATGCGCTGCACCGGGGCTGTGGAATGCTCATGACGGGAGCGGGCAATGTAGGCATCCACGTCATCCTGCGTGAAACGAACCTTCCGTCCGATCTTGTAGGAATGGATCTCTCCCCTGCGGATTAGGTCGTAAATCGTGGATTTGCTGACATGGAGAATATCCGCGACTTCCTGGGTGGACAGGGACTGATTTTGTGCCATTGTGCCGCCTCCTCGCGATTGTTTATGGTCATTATACTCCTGTTTTTCGACTTTCACAAGAGGCGGAAGCAAAAGCTATCTTCCATTTCGCATTAATTCATATCATTTCACGCAGTCATTCGGCATGGACGCCAAAACGCTTCGTGTGAAATGAGATGGTTTCGTGCAATTTCACACGGAAATGGGGCAGGGCTCTTGAAGCAAAGGGAATTTCTACTATAATGAAAGTATCGGAAATAAACAACAACTGCTGACAATATGGAGGTATTGCATATGGCTGGCGCGTATTACGAAAAAATTGCCCGCATTAACCTGACCACCGGTGAAATCAAGGTTGAGCCGCTGGATCTGGAGCTGGCGCACAAGTTCATCGGCGGCCGTGGCCTCGGCACCAAGATTCTCTATGACGAAGGCGTCGCCACGGTAGATCCCCTGTCCCCCGAAAACAAGCTCATTTACATCACCGGCCCCATGACCGGCGCCTCCGCTCCTTCCACCGGACGGTACATGGTGGTCACCAAGTCTCCCCTGACCGGCATGATTGCCTGCTCCAACTCCGGCGGCATCTGGGGCGCCAAGCTCAAGTACGCCGGCTGGGACGCCATCATCGTGGAGGGCGAGGCTCCCGAATGGACCTACATCAGCATCATCGATGACAAGATCGAGCTGCTGGATGCCCGGGAATACCTGGGTGTCATGAGCGAGGAAATGGACGCCAAGCTGAAGGAAAAGCACGGCGCTGACGCTTCCGTTCTGAACATCGGCCCCGCCGGTGAGAAGAAGGTGCTGCTGGCCGCCATCATGAACGATAAGGATCGTGCCGCCGGCCGCAGCGGCGTTGGCGCTGTCATGGGCAGCAAGAAGCTGAAGGCCATCGTGGTCAAGGCCACCCGGAAGAGCCTTGACAACATCGCCGACGTGGACGCTCTGAAGGTTGCTGCCAAGAACGCGCTGGACGTGCTGAAGGCCAACCCCGTTACCGGCGCGGGCCTGCGTCAGCTGGGTACCGCGGTTCTCGTCAATATCGTCAACAACATCGGCGCTTTCCCCACCAAGAACTGGCAGGAGAGCTACTACGACAAGGGCGACGACATCTCCGGCGAGACTTTGGCTGAAAAATATCTGGTGAAGCCCGGCGCCTGCCACCGCTGCCCCATCGCCTGTGGCCGTGTGGTTAACGTCAACGGTAAGGTCGTAGGCGGCCCCGAGTACGAGCCCCTGTGGGCCTACGGCGGCAACTGCGGCAACAACGATCTGAACGTCATCGACGAGTGCAATATGCTCTGCAACGAGTATGGTCTGGACGCCATTTCCGTGCCCTGCACCATCGCCGCCGCCATGGAGCTGTACCAGAGAGGCTACATTAAGGAAGAGGACTGCGCCGGCGTGCCTCTGGAGTGGGGCTCCACCAAGGCCCTCGTTGAGTGGACCAAGCGGATGGGCAATCCCGAAACCGAACTGGACTGGCTCATGAGCTCCGGCTCCGCCCGCCTGTGTGAGCACTACGGTCATCCCGAATTCTCCATGAGCGTCAAGAAGCAGGAAATGCCCGCCTACGACGCCCGTGCCATTCAGGGCATCGGCATTACCTACGCCACCTCCAACCGTGGCGGCTGCCATGTCCGGGGCTACATGATCTCCCCGGAGGTTCTGGGCCTGCCCACCCAGCTGGACCGCACCGTTACCACCGACAAGGCCGCCTGGGCCAAGACCTTCCAGGATCTGACCGCCGTCATCGACTCCATGGGCCACTGCCTGTTCACCTCCTTCGCCATGGGCGCCAAGGAGTACACGGACCTTTTGAACGCCGCCACCGGCACCAACTGGACCGTGGAGCAGGTTCTGGAAATCGGCGACCGGATCTACAACATTGAGAGAATGTTCAACAAGGCCGCTGGTATGAAGCCCGAGGACGACCGCCTGCCCAAGCGTCTGCTGGAAGAGCCTGTGGTGAATGGCCCCTCCACCGGCATGACCTCCCAGCTGCCTCTAACCCTGCCCGAATACTACGCCGCCCGCGGCTGGGTCAACGCCTTCCCCACCGACGAGACTCTGAAGAAGCTGGGTCTGGACGAATGCATCGGTAAGTAAGGCCACAGACAGTTTGTCATTCCGAGCGTAGCGAAGCGAAGTCGAGGGATCTACGCATTGCGTTTACCCGTAGGACAATTCCAGCGTAAAGGTCCTTCGACTCGCTGTGCTCGCTCAGGATGACAGGCAGGGTTTGATCTGTTCCTGATACTTGACAGACCAACCCAAAAACCCGTATGATAGGTTCGGAGAGGGGATATCCCCTCCCCGATTCCTTATGTAAAGAAGAATTTACTGAGCACTGGCGGTCGAGGGGCCCAAAGGCGGTACGATGACCACCCAGTGTTCGTAACGCATTGTCAGCGGCGACTCGCCGCAAAAGGAGCAGTCGTATGATCGAAGTTCGTGTCTTTGCAACCCTGCGTCAGGGACGGGATAAGGTCACCATGCTTTCCCCGGAGGGCATCACCTGTGCCGGGGATATTCTGGCTCTGATGAACATTCCCAGGCAGGAAGTGTCCATTCTGCTGATCAACGGCTTCCACCAGAACCCCGAAACCCCTGTAAAGGATGGCGATATTGTCGCCCTGTTCCCGCCGGTGGGAGGAGGCTGAGCCTATGAATCCCAGATATGAACGCAATATCCCGGCATTATCGGAAGAAGAGTGCAATACCCTTCTGGGCAAGCGGGTGCTGGTGGTCGGCTGCGGCGGACTGGGCGGACACCTCATCGATATGCTGGCCCGCATTGGTGTGGGTTTTCTGCGAGTTGTGGATGGAGACGTATTTGAACCCTCCAATCTGAACCGGCAGTTACTGTCCGAGGTGCCGCTGCTCGGTGTCAGCAAGGCCAGGGCCGCCGCCGCGAGGGTGAGCCGGGTCAACCCGGAAATAACCGTGGAAGCGGTGGACTGCTTTCTGACAGAAAAGAACGCGCGCAGACTGCTTCTGTCCTGCGACGCGGTACTGGACGGACTGGACAATATCGAAAGCCGCCGGATTCTGGCGGAGGAATGCCAGCGAGCGGGAATCCCCTATATCTACGGCGCGGTCAACGGCTGGGTAGCCCAGGCGGCGATTTCCATGCCGGGAGATCATCTGGTGCAGGGGCTGTACCCCGAGGGCGCCGTGCTGAAAAACAAGAGTGTTCTGAGCTTTACCCCCGCGCTCTGCGCTTCCATGCAGGTCGCCCTGTGCGTCAAGCTGCTGACAGGCCGGTCGGTAGAAACCGGAAAACTGTACTATTTTGATTTACTGAATCAGGAATTTGAATCCATTCCCATGGCATAGCCGGAAAGAAGGTGTCCCCGTGGATGCAGAGGTACATCCCGTTGTAACCATTCGCCTGACGCGAAACAATACAGTCTGCGATGAACAGCTCACCGTGCTGCTGCATCTGGTGGAGGAGACCAGCTCAGTTCAGGAAGCCTGCCGGCGGCTGGGCATCCCCCTTCCCTCTGGATGGTATCTGCTGGCGCAGGCGGAGGATTCCCTGGGTTTTCCCCTGCTGCGGCACCTTCCGGACAGGAGCGTTTTGACTGAGAAAGGCCGAAAACTGATGGACGCCTTCGATGGATTTGGGGCGGCTGTTCAGACAAGCGCGGATCGTCTGTTCAAATCCTTCCCGTGGAAAACAGACGGAGAACGGTAAGCGTTGTTTCTCGTGGCGGGGGATGCCATAGTCTTCATAAGCAAATACAAACGGGGCACCTCGGCGTGAGGTGCCCCAAATTCATTCTGTCTGTAAGTATCCCCCCGGTACCGGGGACTGCGCAGCCGGGCAGCCTGTCAGCCCCAGGGATTCTCGGTGGGATAGGGCAGGGACTTCGGCTGGTTGTAGGCGATGTCGGCAACGCCGAAGTACTTCAGCACCTCGAACAGGGCCTTGCCGCAGTGGGCAAAGGCCACGGCGCCGTGGTGGGGATACCGCTTCTGGATCAGCACATGACGGTAGAACCGGCCCATTTCAGGGATAGCGAAGATGCCGATGCCGCCGAAGGAGCGGGTGGCAACAGGCAGAACCTCGCCCTCCGCGATGTAGGAGCGTAAGACCCCCTCGCTGTCGCACTGGAGCCGGTAGAAGGTGATCTCGCCGGGAGCAATGTCGCCTTCCAGCGTGCCCCGGGTGAAGTCGGGAGTACCGCCGTTCTCCAGCAGACGGTTCTGAATCAGCTGATACTTGACGCCGCAGCCGCCGCACATCTTGCAGCTGGGAGTGTTGCCGCAGTGGAAGCCCATGAAGGTCTCCTTGATGTCGTAGGGGAACTTGCCGGCGATGTCCTCGTCGTAGATGTACTTGGGCACGGAGTTGTTGATGTCCAGCAGGGTGACGGCATCACCCGTCAGGCAGGCGCCGATGTACTCGCTCAGTGCGCCATAGATATCCACCTCACAGGCCACGGGGATGCCCCGGGAAGCCAGACGGGAGTTGACATAACAAGGCTCAAAACCGAACTGCTCGGGGAAGGCAGGCCAGCACTTGTCGGCGAAGGCAACGTACTTTCTCGCGCCCTTGTGCGCTTCCGCCCAGTCAAGCAATGTCAGCTCGAACTGCGCCATCCGCTCTAAGAGGTCGGGATAAATCTTGCCGTCCATCTCCTTCTGCATATCGGCAATGACCTCGGGGATGCGCTTGTCACCGGCGTGAGCCTTATAGGCAACCAACAGATCTAGTTCGGAGTTCTCCTCGATCTCCACGCCCAGCTCGTACAGGCCCTTGATGGGGGCGTTGCAGGCGAAGAAGTCCTGAGGACGGGGGCCGAAGGTGATGATCTTCAGGTTCTTGACGCCGATGATGGCCCGGGCAATGGGAACAAACTCCCGGATCATCTGGGCGCACTCCTCGGCGGTGCCCACGGGGTACTCGGGGATGTAGGCCTTCAGGTGGCGCATACCCAGATTATAGGAGCAGTTCAGCACGCCGCAGTAGGCGTCGCCGCGGCCGTTGATCAGGTCACCGTCGCCCTCGGCAGCCGCCACATACATCACGGGGCCGTGGAACTTCTGGCACAGCAGGGTCTCGGGGGTCTCGGGGCCGAAGTTGCCCAGGAAAACCACCAGCGCGTTGACGCCGTTGGCGCGGACGTCAACCAGAGCGGCCAGCGCGTCCTTCTCATTCTCCACGGTGATGGGGCACTCGTACAGCCCATCGCCATAGGCGGCAACGATGTTCTTCCGGCGCTGCTGTGACAGGGCGATGGGGAAGCAGTCGCGGGATACGGCAATGATGCCCGGTTTTACTTCAGGAATGTTCATATGCATCTTCTCCTTTTCAATGGTACATTACGGCTTCGCGAAGTCCGCAAACAACTGCTTGCAGGCAGGATAGATTTTCTTAAACTGCTGATAGCATTTCTCGTATTTGGCAACCAACTCTGGTTCCGGCTTTACCGTAGAGGCCACATGGACAATTTTGTCGCAGGCCGCCTGCACGGTTTCGTACTCGCCGCAGGCAACCATAGCCAGCATGGCGCCGCCCATGCCGGGGCCCTGTTCGGATTCCAGGCATTCCAGTTCGGCGTTGAGAATATTGGCTATTATCTTCTTCCACAGAGGACTCTTGGCACCGCCGCCGCAGATTTTGGAGGATTTGATTTCAATGCCCAGAGACCTTGCCACCTCAACGCTGTCGCGGATGGCATAGGCCACGCCCTCCAGCACCGCCTGTACAAGGTCAGCGCGGGTGGTGTCCATGGTCATGCCGATAAAAGTGCCACGGGCATTGGTATCGTTGATGGGGCTACGCTCGCCCATGAGATAGGGCAGGAAGTAGACATGGTTTTCGCCCAGCTTGTCGTCGGTGATGGGGGCCTGCTCGGCGGCGTAATCGGTGGCCTGGAAGATCTCGTCCATCAGCCACTTGTTGCAGGAAGCGGCGGAGAGCATACAGCCCATGAGATGATAGCCGCCATCGGCATGGGCGAAGGCGTGGAGGGCATTATTCTTGTCCACGCCGAAGCTCTTGGAGGAAATGAATACGGTACCGGAGGTGCCAAGGGAAATGTTGCAGCCGCCCTCACCAACAACACCGGTGCCGATGGCAGCGGCGGCGTTGTCGCCAGCACCGGCGGCGACCTTGACATCCTCGCCAATGCCCAGAGCCTTGGCAATCTCGGGCTTCACGGTGCCGATGCAATGGAAGCTCTCAAACAATTTGGGCATCTGATTTTCGCTTACACCGCAGATATCCAGCATCTCCTTCGACCAGCACTTGTGCTCCACGTCCAGCAGCAGCATACCGGAGGCGTCGGAATAGTCGCAGGCGTGAACTCCGGTGAGGATGTAGTTAACATAATCCTTCGGCAGCATGATTTTGGCGATCTTTGCGTAATTTTCAGGCTCATTCTCCCGCATCCAGAGAATCTTGGGAGCGGTAAAGCCGGCAAAAGCGATATTTGCCGTCAGGGCGGACAACTTCTCCTTGCCGATTGTCTCGTTCAGGTACTCCACCTGTTTGGCGGTTCTGCCGTCGTTCCAGAGGATGGCGGGGCGGATGACATTGTCATCCTTGTCCAGCACCACCAGACCGTGCATCTGACCGCCGCAGCCGATACCGGCAACGTCAGCGCCATTGAAGCCCTTTAACAGTTCGGAGATGCCTTCCAGCACCGCCTTGCGCCAGTCCTCAGGATTCTGCTGGCTCCAGCCGGGCTGGGGGAATTCCAGCGGATATTCTTTGGATACCACATTTTTGATTCCGCCCTGCGCGTCCATCAGCAGCAGCTTGACGGCAGAGGTGCCCAGGTCCACACCAATGTATAATCTCATGTTTTCACTCCTTAAATTCCATGTTGTCAGGCAAAGACACGTTGGCGGAGCCGGTATGCTTAATACTAATATGCGATTAAAATCAGACAGTCTTTCCAGCCTAAATCGCGCTAAAATGCGTTCTCGTCCTTGATGGGCAGCAAGCCCATCTGCGTCC